>JADCDC010000400.1 GCA_020252385.1 Aestuariivirga sp. | reverse complement strand
TGAAACGCTATGGCCACTGAGTTCAATATGCCAATGCAAAAGTGTATTTCACCCCACCACACATTATCTGCACCCACCGACCGGACAGCACTCCCGCAGGGCTTCGGCGTTGGGTGCATGTTCTGCGGTGAGCCGCCTAGCCTGCCCTGTCGCACCGTGGACTGGGGTGGGCAGAAGCGAGGTGTCGGATACGTGTTCGTCTACTTCTGATACGACTTTTCCGTCACAGGCTGTCGCCTAGCCCTGCAAAATCAAATGGCTTGCAGGAGGGCATTTCTTCGATGGGATGGCACGACCCTCTGGACGGCTACGTGAACAGGAGCTTTGAATAAGATGTGAGGACCACAGTCTCTGCCTGGCGGGCTGGAGCGTAGTCCTGCGTAAACGCTCCTAATTGCCCATTTCCGCAATTATACCAAGGACTTCGCTTCTCCCCGCCGAGACAGTTCGCCCCCAGTGTCTCTCCCTCCGCCATTTAAACCTTGGGCAATTCTCTCTCCCCGAAATTTGAGCCTCGAAAATCCCCAATATTTGCGGGCTTCCTCGCGCGAAGGTCCTGACTGCGGAAGCGGCAAGGGGGCCGGATTTCGTCTCTCTCGGCCCCTTATTCTCCAAAGCTCCTGACTGCGCGGGAAAAGTACGGCGGCGATAATCATTTGAAACTAAATGAATTTCAGTTGATCTTCCTGCCGTGCTTTGTACCTTTGCTCTGGTGTGCGAGTGGCTCGATAATCCAACTCTTTGATGCCGCAGGCGCTGCGGCCGCCCGGACCGAGTGCGGAGCCGGGATCGGCTTGGAGAAGATGCCCAACGCGCGCAGACCAATTAGATGTTTAGTCCCGGCATTTGGTGAGCGGATTGAACCTGAAGCGTTCGGGTTCCTTTACAGCAGCGGTTTGCGCCAGCCTTCACAGCGGCCGAGTCAGATCGGTCAGATTTTGTTCCTTTTGGAAGTGCGATATGGTTGGTAGCCGCAAGCGCCTTCCACTATGAGCCGAGCACTGTTTCGTCTTGCCATCGTTTGACACGAGAGAATTTACCCTGCGCGTTGGACCGGCAACTTGCCTGCCTGCGCTGGCGAGGAGCTTTGGCCGGGATCCCGCTCCTGCTCTTGCGGCAGCTGACCTCGACGAACGCCTGTTCGCCAGCCCTGAAAACCGGGTCTCCATCGTGAAGCTCGGCACATTCGCTTCCGGGATTGCGCGGCTGATCGAGCGGCCCGATCTCGGCTTGTTGATCGCCAAGTCCTATGGGCCTCACTCGCTGGGGCTGATCCTGACACTTGCCGAGGAGGGGCCGGATGTCCGGACGGCGTTGCTCAACATTGCGCGCCTTCTTAAGCATCATAATGAATTCGCATTCCTGTCGCTCTCCGAGCAGGGGAGCGATGCAGTCCTTTCCTATGAATTGCGCGAGACGGATTTCGAAGGCGAGGATATCGTGCTGGTCACCGCCATCGGAAACGCATTCCGGGTCATGCGCAGGTTCTGCGGTGACGATTGGTGCCCTGCCGAAGTGCGTCTTTCGATGGCGAGGCCGAAGAACGTGACACCTTATGAGACATTCTTCGGCGCGCCGGTCCGGTTCGAGAGTGCGATCGATGCCCTGGTGTTCACCCGGCACTGGCTGGACCAGCCCGTAACGCCGGAGTTGGGCGCCAGAGGAGGCGGCTCGCTTCCGCCTTCAGCCTGGGACTTCACCGATCATGTGCGGCACCAGATCGCGATGCGGATCGGGCGTGAGCCCGTAACCGCGCGGGCAATTGCCGCGGCGATGGACTTGTCACGCCGCACCCTCGACCGCCGGTTATCGGGCCATGGCGTTTCGTTCTCACAGCTGGTGGACGAGATCCGCTTTGCCCGGGCCCGGCGGCTGCTGGCTGCCGGTCATGCGCCGCTTTCCGACATCAGTCTTGCACTCGGTTATGCGGAGCCCAGCGCTTTTTCGCGCGCATTCCGCGGCTGGGCGGGATGCTCGCCACAGGACTGGAGGCTTTCCCGGGAAGGGGCCCAGCCAACGGAAATGTAGTCCGTGCTGCCCGGGCATGAGCCCATCTCCAGACAGAACGCGTGGCTCAATTTGATAAGCGCCTCTCTCACATTCATGTTATGATAGTCATAGAAGGTCCGCTTATCGCTGCTGCCAGCGGAGGTTCCGGCCCACGGCGTTCTTCAGCTAACAGGAGGTGCGGGTGACCATTTATCGGCTCAAGCTATTTGCGGCCGTGGTGGCTGGTCTTGCCTTTGCCGTCTCCCCGGCATCGGCGGAGCAGTCCGAGACCAAGGCGGTGTTCAAAGCCATGTCGGACTTCCTCACGGCGCAGCAATCCGTGTCCGTCGGCTATGATGCCACGCTCGAGATCGTGACGGCCGAAATGATGAAGGTGGGGCTCGCGAGTTCGGGCAACATCTCCTTCAGCCGGCCGGACAAGATCCGCATGACGCGGACCGGCGGAATTGCAGACGTCGAGATGGTCTATGACGGCAAGACGCTGTCTGCCTATGGCAAGACACTCAACGTGTTCGGCAAGCTGCCTCTCGAGGGCAAGGTGGATGACGTGATCGCGATGCTGCGCGACGAGTTCGGCCTTGAACTTCCGGCTGCCGATCTGCTGTCGTCCTCCCCTTATGAGGTGATGATGGAGAACGTCATAGACGCGAAGGCGTTGGGCGAGGGCATGATACGCGGCGTGATGTGCGATCATCTGGCGTTCCGCACGGCGGATGTCGACTGGCAGATCTGGGTGGCGCAGGGCGAGAAGCCATTTCCCTGCCGCTTCACGATCACCAGCAAGATGACGGCTCTGGCGCCTTCCTACAGCATCGAGTTCTCGGGCTGGAAGACCGGCGCGGAGATCGCCGCGGATGACTTCCAGCTGAAGCCTGCCGACGGCGCCAAGGAAGTGGCCATCACGGAGCTGAAGGGGCTGGATGAAGTGCCCGCACCCGCAGTCGAGGGAGACGCGCAATGAACCTGAGAAAACCAAGCCGGTTCCTCGTGGCAGCTCTTGCGCTGTCGATCATGGCCGGAGATCTCCAGATCGCGGGCCAGCAGGTCAGCATCGGTTTCTTCAAGCTGATCAGTGATGCCGAGGCCCGTGTGGGCCGTCCCGCCACCCCCGGCAGCGTTGCGGGCGTTGCCCGCCGTACGACGCGCCGCACCATCCGCCGTGGCGCTTACATCGCGGCAATCCCCGCCGGCTGTGCCTATGGCAGTTATTATGGCTACAGCCTCTATTATTGCGGGGGAACCTATTACCAGAAATCCGGAGGCGGCTACGTCATCGTTTATTTCTGACGCGGGTGTTTCGACCTCGTTCTTCGCTTTGGGACGGCGAAACAACGAAATGTGCAGGGATGAATATGACAAAACGTACCGTCTTGATCGCTCAGGCCGCGGCACTCACCGCCGTGCTCTCGAGCCCAGCCCTCGCCGTCGAAGGCGGCACGAGCTTCTACCTTCTGGGCTCGAAGACCACGATGGCGGGCTTTCTTCCGCCGCCGGGCTTCTATGGCCTGCTGCAGAACTATGCCTATACCGGCAGCGCCGACATCGACTTTGAAACCGCAGGCATCACGCTGTCTGGTGGCGTCGATGCCGATGCCTATATCGCCCTTCCCACGGCGCTGTGGGTGACGGAGGCTGATGTGCTGGGCGGCAACCTTGCCTTCACGCTGACGACGCCCTTCGGCGGCAAGCGCGTGGAGGTGGGCATCCTGGCGGATGGACCGCTTGATTTGGACCCTGAAGTCAACGCGGAGCGGGACAACTGGGCCTTCGGCGACCCCGTCCTCGGCGCCACGCTCGGCTGGCATGACGGAAACCTGCATTACAGCCTGGGCACACTCATCAACGTGCCGATCGGCCAGTGGGAGCTCGGCAATCCCGTCAACATCGGGTTCAACCGCTGGGTCGTCGATACGACGGCGGCCCTGACCTATCTCGATCAGACGACCGGTCTCGAGCTCTCGGGCGCGCTGGGCCTCACCTATAATTTCGAGAACCCCGATACGGACTACAAGTCGGGAACGGAGCTTCACGCCGAAGGTGCTGCGATGTATCACGCCTCGCACACCTTCAGCATCGGCGTGAATGGTTATGCCTTGAGGCAGATCACCGGTGACAGCGGCTCAGGCGCGGTGCTGGGCGACTTCGAGGGGCAGGTCTTCGCCATGGGCCCTGCGCTGGATTACACATTCAAGATCGGGGAGCAGGTTGTCGCGACCAATCTGCGCTATTTCTACGAGTTCGGCGTCGAGAACCGCATGCAGGGGCATGCCGGGTTCCTGAACATCGCGTTGCCGCTCGGCGGGCATTCGGCCGAAGAGCAGGGGAAGTAAATTCACACAGGAAGAGCTTCTGGGCTTCTTCGGAGTGAGACAATGTTGGCATCGTGGTTTGGTAGTTCGGATTTGAGGGTGATGACGCCGCTGCTTGCCGCCGTGGCGATTCTGATCGCCTTCTGCATGCCGGTTCTGGCGGCGGAACAGCGGCCGAACATCCTGCTCATCGTGGCGGATGATGCGGGCTACGCCGACATCGGCAGTTTCGGCGGCGAGATCCAGACGCCCAACCTCGATGCGATTGCCTCCGTGGGCGTGAGGTTCACCCAGTTCGGCGTGAGCGCCACGTGCTCGCCCACGCGCTCCATGCTGCTCAGCGGCATGGACAACCACCTTGCTGGGCTTGGCAACATGGCCGAATTCACCGCACCCAACCAGAAGGGAAAGCCCGGTTACGAAGGATATCTGAGCGAGAGCGTCGCTCCGCTTCCGGCCTTGCTCAAGGATGCCGGCTACAACACCTACATGGCCGGCAAGTGGCACATGGGAGAGGAGCCGGAGCATTATCCGGCGGCGCGCGGCTTCACTCGCGACCTCACCCTCATTCCCGGCGGCGGCAGCCACATGGACGACATGTGGGGCGCCAAGGGCGAGCGCCAGCTCTACACCTTCAACGGCAAGCCTATTCCGGCACTCCGCCCCGGCTTTCACTCCAGCGAGGACTACACGGCGGCGATCATCAACAACATCGAGGAGAACCGGGCCGACGGTAAGCCGTTCTTCGCCTATCTGGCGCTTCAGGCGCCGCACGACCCGTTCCAGCTGCCGCCGGAATGGCGGGACCGCTACCAGGGCCGCTATGACCAGGGCTATGATGAAACGCGCGCCGCCCGCATTGCGCGGATGAAGGCGCTTGGCATACTCGATCCTAAGGCCACCGTGTTCCCGCGGCTGCCCACCGTTCCCGCGTGGAACGATCTGCCGCCGGAAGAGAAGCGCAAGTCGGCACGCAGCATGGAACTCTATGCCGCGATGGTCGAGAACATGGACGCCAACATCGGCAAGCTGATCGGCTATCTCAAGACGCAAGGCCTTTATGACAACACGCTGATCATCTTCCTGTCCGACAATGGTCCCGAAGGCAATGTGATGGCGATGGGGCCGCCGTGGGACAACAGCAACATCGAGGACTGGGGCAAGAAGAAAACCTTCATTCAATATGGCCCGGCCTGGGCGCAGGTCGGTGCCGGGCCGTTTCGCATGTTCAAGGGCTTCCTGTCGGAGGGTGGCATTAGGACGCCGCTGATCATCTCAGGCAAGAGCGTGGCGGGCAGCGGCCGGATTTCCGAGGCGCTCGTCCATGTGAAGGACATCCCCGCCACGATCCTCGATGCCGCCGGCGTTTCCCACCCGGAGACGTTCGAGGGCAAGCCGGTGGCGCCGCTGCAGGGCAAGGCCCTTACACCGATCCTGGGCAATGCAAGCGGCGCTGTGCGCGGGCCTGAGGACTGGATCGGCTGGCAGCTCTTCGGCAATCGCGCCATAAGGCAGGGCGACTGGAAGCTGCTGTGGCTGTGCAAGCCCTTCGGCACCAGCGAATGGCAGCTGTTCAACCTCAAGGATGATCCCGGCGAAACGAGGGATCTTGCCGCGGAGAAGCCGGAGATCCGAGAGAGGCTCGTGCAGCATTGGGACAAATACGTGAAGACCAACGGGGTGATCTTGCCCGATGTCTCGCCTTTGTGCGGGAAGAATTACGCCGGTTGATCAGCCGGTTCATCACGACTTGGGTTATTCAAGTTCCGTCACGACTGATCTGCTCTCGGATGGCTAGGCTGCGTAAGCAAATGGAATCGACATGAAAAAAATCCTCCTGGCACTCGCCACAGCATCCACGATCATATCAATGGCATCTACGGCCCTCGCCGAGACGGGTGCCCCGATGCGGATGAGCACAGTGGCGCCGGAAGGCATCGCCATTCCGGACCAGGTCGAGACCAGGCTGGGAACGCTCAGGTTTTCCGACGGGTTTCCGGACAACCCGACCGTCACTGCAATTTATGATAACCTTGATTTCCAGCGCGCGGTTCAGGCCTATCTGCTGGGCCTTGCCCCTGTGAGCATGGTCGCGCTGCGTGAGGGGCTCACCAAATGGGGTCCGGCCAACATCACGGTACCCACCTTCGAGAACTTGATGGATTCGTGGTCGCTCTTCCTCACCGCCAATGCGAATACACCGTACACGTGGATGTGGATCGATCTGCATGATGGTCCGCTGGTGGCCGAAATACCTCCTGGCGTGCTGGGCATGATCAACGACTTCTCATTCTACTATGTCACGGATCTGGGTATTGTCGGCCCCGACAAGGGCGCAGGAGGCAAGTATCTGGTCTTGCCGCCCGGTTACGAAGGCAAGGTTCCGGACGGCTACCACGTCATTCACATGAATACCTATGAGGGTTTTCTTGGCTGGCGCAATTTCGCGGTTAACGGAGACTTCGGTCCAGCCATCCAGAGCTTGAAACAGCACACCCGCATCTATCCCCTCTCGCAGGCCGACAATCCGCCCCCCAACGTGTTCGTCAATGTATCGGGCAAGGATTTCAGCACGATCGCTCCTGGTGATTACAGCTTCTGGATCTACCTCAACGAGGTCGTCCAGAAGGAGCCCGCCGGGTCGCTTGATCCGGTCACGCTCGGTTTCTTTGCGTCTATTGGAATTGAAAAAGGCCGGCCGTTCGCTCCGGATGATCGGATGAAGGCAATCCTGACCGAGGCTGCGTCCGTGGGTGATGCCACCGCCAGGGCGCTGACGTTCCGGTCGCGCAAGCCGTCGAGCTACTATTATGAGGGCAGTGCCTGGCGCATTCCTTTTACGGGCGGTTACATGTTCCAGAGCCAGCCCGGTGTGCGCGATCTCGACGCCTTTGCATCCTATTATTTCTATGCCACCGGCGTCACGCCAGCGATGGATGCAGCGATGGTCGGCCAGGGCTCGCAATACGCAGCAGCATATGTCGACTCCGAGGGCAACCCGCTGGACGGCGGCAAGACTTACAGACTGCATCTGCCACCCAATATCCCCGCCAATAATTTCTGGTACGTCATTGTCTACGACAGCCAGACCCGTTCCATGCTTCAGACCGAGCAGCAGTTTCCGATGGTGAGCAGCCAGAGCGGCAAGGTGATCGTGAATGAAGATGGATCGGTCGATGTCTGGTTCGGCCCCAAGGCGCCGGAGGGCAGGGAACCAAACTGGGTGCAGACCTTGCCCGGCAAGGGCTGGAATACGCTTCTGCGGCTCTATGGGCCTGAGGGGCCATGGTTCGACAAGACGTGGCGCCCCGGTGAAATCGAGATGGTCAAATAGAGTTCGCGACTCTGTTTTCTAGAAATGAAGGCAAGTTTGGGAGAACCACCATGAATGCATCTCTGAGGTACCTTCTGTTCGCCTGCCTTCCACTTGCCATGGCAAGCATCGGCATGCCGCATGCCGCATGGGCACAAGAGGTGCAGATTGATCGTGGCGTGCTGCCGGTGCCCGAGCCGGCGCGGACGCCCATTACCCAGATCGATGCGCGGGACGCGCAGGTGCCGCCCCGCTTCGAGGTGAAGGCCCCCGCCGGTGCGCCGAACGTGGTCATTGTGCTGATCGACGATCTTGGATTTGGCGTGCCCGATACGTTCGGTGGGCCTGTGCCCATGCAGACACTGGAAGAAATTGCAAAGGACGGCCTGCGCTACACCAACTTCCACACCACGGCCCTGTGCTCACCCACGCGAGCGGCGCTCAAGTCCGGGCGCAACCATCACACCGTGAACATGGGTTTCATCACGGAAATGGCGACCGGCTTCCCCGGCGCCACCGGGCAGATCCCCGCCTCCACCGCTCCGCTGGCCGAGATGTTGCGCCTCAATGGCTATGCCACGGGCGCCTTCGGCAAGTGGCATGAGACCGCGGCTTGGGAAACGAGCATTGCTGGTCCGACCGACCGCTGGCCGACGCGCCAGGGCTTTGACAAGTTCTATGGCTTTCTCGGCGGCGAGACGAACCAATGGGCGCCCTTCCTGTTCGACGGCACAGCACAGGTCGAACTCCCGCACGATCCCGACTACCATTTCATGACGGACATGACCGACAAGGCGCGCGCCTGGATCAAGCACCAGAAGGCGATGGCGCCCGACAAGCCGACATTCGTGTATTTCGCCCCCGGCGCCACCCATGCGCCGCACCATGTGCCGAAGGCGTGGATCGATCGCTGGACTGGCAAGTTCGATCAGGGCTGGGACAAGATCCGCGAGGAGACACTGGCGCGGCAGATCGCGCTTGGCGTTGTGCCGCCAGGAACCAAGCTGGCGCCGAAGCCCGACGCGATCCGCGACTGGGACAGTTTGTCTGCCGATGAGAAGCGCCTGTTCGCGCGCCAGGCCGAGGTTTTTGCCGCCTTCGCGGAATACACCGACCACGAGATCGGCCGCATGATCGATGCCTTCGCGGAAGTGGGCCAGGCGGACAACACGCTGGTGTTCTACATCGCCGGCGACAACGGCACGAGCGGCGAGGGCGGCCAGAATGGCATGTTCAACGAATACACCTACTTCAATGGCGTGCAGGAGAAGGTGGAGGACATGCTCAAGCTCATGGACAAATGGGGCGGGCCGGAGACCTATCCGCATATGGCGGCGGGCTGGGCGATTGCCTTCAACGCGCCCTTCGGCTGGATGAAGCAGGTGCCCTCCGATTTTGGCGGCACGCGCAACGGCATGGCCGTGTCCTGGCCCAAAGGCATCGCGGCGAAGAACGGCATCCGCGCGCAGTTCGGCCACGTGATTGACGTAGCACCCACGGTGCTGGAGGCGATCGGCCTGCCGGAACCGGTGAGCGTCAACGGCGTGCAGCAGATTCCCATGGCGGGCACCAGCCTTCTCTATTCATTCGATGACGCAGGCGCCAAGGAACGCCACACC
>JADCDC010000040.1 GCA_020252385.1 Aestuariivirga sp. | reverse complement strand
GAACGCGCTCCATCGTGCTCGGAGCTGCCCAGAGGCTGGGTTACGTGGGCGAGGAGAGTTCCCCCCAGGAGGCCCGCACCAATGACCGCACGCTGCGCTTCGTGTTTGTGTTTCCACCTGGCACCAACAGCTTCATCCGCCTGCTTGGCCAGCAAATCGAAGGACAGGCCTTAGGGCGCGCGGGGATCGTGGCGAGAGTGGAAGAGCTCGAAGGCTTCAATCCCCAGTCCCTCGCCGAGAGGCTCCTTGCCCTCCGGGGGGAGGCGGATGGCGTCGGTCTCATTGCGCAGGATCATCCACTTGTAAGGGACGCCATCCGCGCACTCCACCAGGCCGGCGTGCCGGTCGTGACCCTCGCCTCGGATGTCCTGAGCGTGCCGCGTCTTGCCTATGTCGGCATCGACAACCGCCAGGCCGGCCGGCTGGCAGGACAATTGATGGGGCGGTTCCTGTGCGGCCGCAATCCCGCCAAGGTGGCACTGTTCGCCGGCTCGCTCTCCTATCGCGGCCATGAAGAGCGCGAGGTTGGCTTCCGGTCCATCCTGCGTGACGAGTTTCCCAACATCCACATCATGGAGCTCCGCGAAATCCTTGATGACAGCGAACGCGGATTCTCGGAGACCCGCTCGCTGCTTGCATCCAATCCCGATCTCGCAGGCATCTACAATGTCGGCGGCGGAACCGAGGGCATAGCACGCGCGCTGAAGGACGCAGGTACTGAAAGATCAGTTGTCCTGATCGGACACGAGGCGACCGACAACAACAAGCGCCTCCTCCTTGATGGCACACTCGACGCGGTCATTGACCAGAACCCTCGCGTGGAGGCTCGCGAAGCCCTGAACCTGCTCACCGCATCAGCCCGCGGAGAAAAGTACTCCTACATCGCCCCGCGGCTTCAGGTCGTTTTCCGCGAGAACATTCCCGACGAGTGATGACCGGCCGCGGTGTATGGAGCGCTTGCCTGCTCCATGCCCGATGGTCTTGCGCGAATTGTGGGCCACACTGATATCCCGCCATACAGCGCCCCGGGATCGCCAATGCACCTCTGGACAAGGGATCACGCTCGGCAAGTACGCCACGCCACGCAAGACACGCAGCAAGTTCGCAACTCTCCGAAACAGCAGGTCGAGCCAGAACTTCAGGTTTGCGATAGGTTCAAACATGACCCAGATGGTTACTCCGGAGATGCCCTTGAGGACCGGCTTTCGGTGCCCGAATGGCCGCACCATTGGCTCCGATCCCGTTTGTCAGACCTCTGGCAGCACCTCCGACCTCTTGATCTGCTTCAGCGCGAAGCTTGTTTCGATGGATGAGACGCCTTCCAGCCGGGTCAGCTTGGTGTTCAGGAACTCTTCATAAGCCTCAATGTCGCGCACGACGACGCGGAGCAGATAATCACGCTGCCCTGTCATGAGGTAGCAATCCACCACTTCGGGCCACCGGGCTACAGCCTTTGCGAAGCGTTCGAGTGCGTCCTCGCGTTGGCGCTCCAGCTTGACGGAGGCGAAGGCGCTCACAGGCAGTCCCACCTTCTTCTGGTCGACGATAGCCGCGTATCCTTTGATGACACCGCTCTTCTCAAGCTGCCGCACCCGCCTTGCGCAGGGGGAGGCAGACAGACCCACCCTGTCCGCCAGGGCATTCACGGTGAGCTTGGCGTCGGACTGCAGGGCGGCAATGATCTTGCGGTCGATGTCGTCGAGCGAAATTAGCACGTTTCACTCCCATTTCATCCAAGTTTAGTGATTCATACCAACATGGTTACCGAACGCGATCCAGTTTGACTGCATTAGCCTTTTCAATGGCACTAATCTAGTCGGATGGGAGTGCACGCACATGGCTCACGACGAGAGGCTTGAACTGCTCCGCGACTTTGAGCGCAAGGTGCTCTGGCTCGCGACATGGATGATCCACAACGCCAATCACCTGCGCGACAACCGGGACGGGCTCAAGGTCGGGGGACATCAGGCATCTTCGGCGTCTGCCACAACCATCATGACGGCGCTGTACTTCGCCGCACTCCGGCCAGAGGACAGGGTGGCGGTGAAGCCGCACGCAAGTCCCGTCTTTCACGCCATCCAGTACCTTCTCGGCAACCAGACTCTCGACCGGCTCAAGAACTTTCGGGGCTACAAGGGCGCCCAGTCCTATCCTTCGCGTACCAAGGATGCCGACGACGTCGACTTCTCTACCGGTTCCGTGGGCCTCGGCGTTGCCCAGACGCTGTTCGCATCGCTGGCGCAGGATTATCTGCGCACCAAGGGTTGGGGCATGGACAGGCCCGAGGCGCGACTGGTGGCGCTGCGTGGGGATGCCGAACTGGACGAAGGCAATATCTTCGAGGCGCTGCTGGAAGGCTGGAAGCACGGCCTGCGCAACACCTGGTGGGTGGTCGACTATAACCGCCAGTCCCTGGACGCAGTGGCGCACGAAGGACTCTGGTCGCGCTTCGAAGTGATGTTCCGCAACTTTGGATGGGACGTGGTGATCCTCAAGCACGGCAGGCTGCAGCAGGCCGCCTTTGGTGAACCGGGAGGCGAACGCCTAAGGCGCTGGATCGACGACTGTCCCAACCAGCTCTATTCGGCCCTGACCTTCCAGGGCGGAGCCGCGTGGCGCAAGCGCCTCACTGAGGAGTTGGCGGACGACGCCGATGCCGTGGGCCTGATCGACCGGCGGAATGACGACGCGCTTGCCCAGCTGATGGGCAATCTCGGTGGCCATGACATGCCCTCGCTGCTAGAAGCCTTTGAAGCCGCCCGCAGCCACGACCGCCCGGTCTGCTTCATCGCCTATACGATCAAGGGCTTCGGCTTGCCGCTTGCAGGTCATAAGGACAATCACGCCGGGCTGATGACCCCGGCGCAGATGATGGCGTTTCAAGATCGGATGAACATCCGTGCCGGGCATGAATGGGACAGGTTCGAGGGCCTGGCGAGCGGAACCGCGGCACTGGAAAAGCTGCTGGCGTCCGTGCCGTTCAACGCAAGGGGCATGCGCCGCTATCGCGCCGAGCGCATTCCGGTGCCGGACCGGCTGGTCGTGGATCCACAGCCCATGATGTCGACACAGCAAGGTTTCGGCCTGCTGCTGCACGAACTCGCCAAGTCCAGTTCGAGCCTCTCCGACCGCATCGTCACCACGTCTCCCGATGTGACTGTCTCCACCAATCTCGGAGCCTGGGTCAATCGCCGCGGCTTGTTCGCCCGCCATGACGTTGCCGACATCTTCAAGACCGAGCGCATTCCGTCGACCTACAACTGGACCTTCTCGCCCAAGGGCCAGCACATCGAGCTTGGCATCGCCGAGATGAACCTGTTCCTGCTTCTTTCCGCGCTGGGCCTTTCCCACACGTTGACCGGCGAGCGCCTGATCCCCATCGGCACGGTTTACGATCCCTTCATCCAGCGGGGGCTCGATGCGCTGAATTATGCCTGCTACCAGGACGCACGGTTCATCATTGCCGCAACACCATCCGGCGTGACGCTCGCCGGTGAAGGCGGCGCGCACCAGTCGATTGCCACACCGCTGATCGGCATGGCGCAAGATGGGCTGGCGAGTTTCGAGCCCGCGTTTGTCGACGAACTCGAGGTGCTCCTGCGCTGGGCCTTCGACTATCTGCAGCGGGACGGCGAGGCAGATCCCGACCAGCTGTCATGGCTGCGAGACCAGAAGGGTGGATCTGTCTATCTGCGCCTTTCAAGCCGCAGCATCGAGCAGCCGGTCCGCAGCATCACGCCGGCTCTCGCCGCAGGGATCATCGATGGAGGCTATTGGTTGCGGCCTCCGGGCCCAAATGCCGAGGTAACAATCGCCTATTCCGGAGCCATTACGCCCGAGGCAATCCGGGCAGCAGGGTTGATGGCAGAAGACCGGCGCGACGTCGGGCTGCTCGCGGTCACATCGGCCGATCGGCTGAACGCCGGATGGGCGGCCGCGGCACGGGCCCGCGAAAACGGCCGGCCACAAGCCAGGAGCCATATCGAACGCCTGCTGGCCGACCTGCCGCGGGATTGCGCGCTGGTCACCGTCGTCGACGGGCATCCGGCGACGCTGGGATGGCTTGGCGCAGTGGCGGGCCACCGCACCCGCGCACTCGGTGTCGAACACTTCGGGGAGACGGGCGCGCTTGCGGATCTCTACCGCCACTTCGGCATCGACTCGCAGGCCATTGTAGCCGCGGTCCAGGCGATGACCACCGGTCGGCCACTCCGCCATTTGCGGCTTGCCTGACGGAGGACGCACCCGCCCAGCGGAACAAAGGTGCTGTTCATCGGAAGACGAGTGTCGTATAGTGGACATCATTTTCATTATTTGGAACTTCATGAGCGAAGCATGAGCGTGGTTTGCGGGGCATTGTGGAGCGGCCAGCCAGAAAGAACGATGGGCACATGAGTGAACCGGCACCGCGCTACCGTCTCGGCGTCGACATCGGTGGAACCTTCACCGATGTCCTTCTCTTCGACGACGTTTCAGGAGCCCTGACCTCGCTCAAGGTTCCCTCGAACCGGCAAGACCCCGAGCAAGCCATCATCACCGGCCTCGAAGCCCTGCGCGACAGGCACCAGATCGAACCCGGCAAGATCGGCTACTTCTCGCATGGAACGACGCTCGGCGTGAACACGCTTCTCGAGCGCGACGGCGCGCAGGTCGGACTTCTCGTCACCAAGGGCTTCAGGGACATTCTGGAGTTGCGGCGGCTGCGATTGCCACAGGCCAACAACCTCTATGCCCCCCGGCCGCGCGCGCTGGCGCCCCGCCGGCGGGTTGCGGAAGTCAACGAAAGAATGGGCTTCGACGGCCGCGTCATCGTGCCCATCGCCAGGGACGACGTGATCGCCCAAGCCCGCGCCCTGTTCGACGGCGGCGCCGACAACATTGCCATCTGCTTTCTGCACTCCTATCGCAACGGCGACCATGAGAGCCTTGCAAAGCAATGGATCCTCGAGGAGTTTCCCGGAGCCTATGTGATCGCCTCGGCAGAACTCTGGCCACAGCAGCGCGAATACGAGCGCGCGCTCGTCAGCGTCATCAATGGTTACATCGGCGCCCGGATGGGCCGCTACTTCAAGACGCTGAAGGAGAAGGCTACGGCTGCCGGCGTCGGCGCGCGGATTTTCTCCACCAAGTCGAACGGCGGCGTCATGAGCGTCGAGGCTGCAGGCCGGCGGCCGGTCGAGACGCTGCTTTCGGGTCCCGCCTCCGGCGTCATCGGAGCCGCATTCATCGGGCACCTCATGGGCGACACGCGTCTCCTCACGCTCGACATGGGCGGCACCTCGGTCGACATGGCTCTCATCAACGGCGAAGTGCCCTATTCCAACGAGAACACCGTCGGTGACTTCACCGTCGTCCTGCCCGCCGTCGACGTCTCGGCGATCGGGGCGGGCGGCGGCTCGGTCGCGTGGCTCGACGCCGAAGGCGTCCTCAAGGTCGGGCCGCGGTCTGCGGGTGCCTATCCCGGACCCGCCTGCTATGGCCGCGGCGGAACGGAACCAACGGTCACCGACGCCTATGCCGTTCTCGGCATCATGACCTCCATCCTCGGCGGCGAGATGCGGCTTCATCTCGATAAGGCCCGCGAGGCCCTGGCAACGATCGGCACGAGGTTGGGCCTCACCGTCGAGCAGACTGCCGATGCGGTGCTGCAGGTCGCAACGGCGAACATCTATGCCGAAGCGGTGCCGCAGCTGGCGCGCCGTGGCGTCGACGCCAAGGATTTCTCGCTGCTTTGCTATGGCGCAGCGGGGCCAACCCACTCCTTCATGCTGGCGCGGGAACTCAACCTCCGCCGCGTCATCGTTCCGCCGATGCCCGGGCTGCTCTGCGCCCTGGGTTGCCTCGTCGCCGATCTCCGCGCCGATTTCGTTCGCAGCTTGTGGCACGACTCCCGCGCCATGAACGATGACCAGATCAACGCGACCTATGATCAATTCAGCGCCGAGGCAGAGAACTGGCTTGCAGCCCAGAATGTCGATGTCCTGGAAAGGCGCATCGTGCGCTCGATCGACATGTGCTATCAGGGCCAATCGTTCGAACTGAACGTGATCCTTCCCGACGGCCCCCTGACCATCGCACAGATCGAAACCCTCTTTCATGACCACTACGAGAGGGTCTACGGCTATGCCGACCGGTCAAGTCCGCTCCGCATTCTGGAGGCGCGGCTGCAGGTCATCGGGTCTACACGGAAGCCGGATTTTTCGCGCCTCAGGCCTTTCGCGGCCGTCAGCGGCGGCGAGCCGGTTACGCGCCGCATCTACGAGAATGGCGAGGGTGGCGAGGCAAGTGTCTACCAACGCGCGGCGCTCGCGCCGGGCTTCCGCTTCGAAGGTCCCGCCATCGTCGAGCAGTATGACACCACGGTCTATGTGCCTGCGGGCTTCAGCGCCACGATCGATCGATGGTACAACATCATCGGGGAGCGAACCTCATGATTGCTGACAAGATCGGGCTCGAAATCATGTCCAACCGCTTTCAGGCGATCGTGGACGAGATGGCGCAGGCACTGTTCCGCACCGCGCACACGGTGTTCATCAAGGAGACGCAGGACTACGGCGCAGCACTTGTGAGCACCAGAGGCGAGGTGTTCGCCGCCTCACGGCGATACGGTGTGCTGATGATGGTCGGCAAGCCCATGGATGACGCGATCCGCGCGATGGGCGAGGATGTGCGCGAAGGTGACATCTTCATCAGCAACGACCCCGAGGCCACGCGGGGCATGGCAACCCATCTTTCGGATGTCTATCTCTGGACACCAGTCTTCGAGGCAGGTGCGATCATATGCTATCTCTGGACCTTCGTTCACATGACGGATGTCGGCGGCAGGGTCTCCGGATCGATTGCGCCTTCAAGCTATGAACTGACCCAGGAAGGCATCCGCATCCCACCGCAGAAGCTGTTCAGCGAAGGCGTCCTCAACGAGACGTTTCTGAAGACGTTCCTCGCCAACACGCGCAGCAGCGGGCAGAACTGGGGAGACATGAAGGCCTGCATCGCGGCACTGAACACCGCAATGCGGCGCATGCGCGAGATCATTGCGCGTTTCGGCGCACCGACCGTCAGCAAGTCGATCGACGACGTGTTGAACTATGCGGAGGCCCAGTCACGCCGGGTGATCGCCACGGTCCCCGAAGGCGTCTACCATTTCTCCGACTTCATCGAGGGTGACGTGGCGGGCCTCGGTCTCCTGCGCATCAATCTCACGCTGACTGTGAAGGATGGTGAGTTCCACATGAACTTTGCCGGCACCGCGCCGGAAGTGCGGGCCGCCCTCAACCTGCCGAGCTTTTCCAAGAACGGCCACTGGATGCTGGTGACGGGCGTCGTAAATTGGCTGTGCACGCGCGAGCCGTCGATCGCCTACAATGCCGGACTGGTCAGGCCGCTGAAGATATCCATTCCCAAGGGCACTATCATCAACCCGGATGCCGGGGCGGCCTGTGGCGCACGCTATTCCACCTCCCACAAGGTCTGCGACGTGATCATCGGGGCTCTCGCACAGGCGGTTCCCGATCAGTTGCCGGCAACTGACTCGGGCCAGGGGGGTATCCTGATGGTGGCGATGCCCGATCCCGCAACCTCGGAGACGCGGGTCTCGGTCATCCAGCCGGTGGTGGGAGGCTCCGGCGGGCGTCCGATGGCAGATGGCGTCGACGGCACCATGGTGATCCTGAACTTCCTCAAGAACGTGCCGACCGAGTTGCTGGAGCGGGAAATGCCGGAGGTGGTGATCAGGCGGTACGGCCTGCGCGAGGACTCAGGCGGGGCAGGAAGATACCGGGGTGGCACGGGCGCGGTCATCGAGTTCGAAACCCACTCGCCATTCTCGACGGTGACAGCGCGGAACCTTGAGCGCTACCTGTTTCCGCCCGCAGGCCGGCAGGGCGGCCAGCCCGGCAGCACCGGATACACCCTACTCAATCCCGGCACGCCGGAAGAGAAGAACATCGGCAAGATCGACATCCTGCAGGTGGGGCTCGGCGACGTGATCCGCATGGGTACCCAGGGCGGCGGCGGCTACGGCGATCCCCTCGAGCGGCCGCCGGAGCAGGTTTTGTCCGATGTTCTTGACGGCTATGTGTGGCGCAGCAGCGCCGAGACGGCCTACGGCGTGGTGATCGCGGCGGACGGTGTGCTGGATGTCGCCGCCACGCAGGAGTTGCGCAACCGGATGCGAGCGGCACGCGGTGGCAAGCCGCTGAAGGCGATCGACTATGGGCCGGTCCGCGAAGCCTATAACGCCCTGTGGCCGACCGAGCTGCACGACGCCATCAGCGCCGAAATCGTGGGATTGCCCCGTGTCCAGCGCCAGACCGGGCATCAAGCTCTCTACGCGGAAATCGGCCGCAGGCTCGAGGCCGGCGAGAAGGTTCTGCCCGGGCAGGTCCCGATGATCTACAAGGAACTTCGCGAACACAAGCTCATGTCACGGCGTCTTGCGAGGCCGCTCTGAGAATGCGCGCGGTGACAATCTTTTTCTGCGGTGCGGAGGACATGGCATGACCGTCTGGCTGATCGAAACCGGCGAACTCGCGAGGATGATGGAGCAGGAACCCGCCCGGAATCGCGTATTGCTCGACTGCTCATGGTATCTGCCCGAGGCCGGAAAGCACGCGATCGACGACTTCCGGCGCGGTCACATTCCCGGTGCGCGTTTCGTCGACCTGCAGGATATCTCGGATCCGCATTCGCCATACATCAACATGCTGCCCAGCGCCGAACAGTTCGGCTCCGTCATTGGCGGACTTGGCATCGGCAACAATACCCAGGTGATCGTCTATGATGCGGGCTATGTCTCGGCACGGCTGTGGTGGATGTTCCGCACCTTCGGACACGACAATGTTCGCATTTTGAATGGCGGCTTCCGCAAGTGGAAGGCCTAGGGCAGACCTGTGGAGGCGGGCGAAGCACCCGCACCTGCAGCGCGCGAGTTCAAGGCGGTGCTGCAGCCTGGCCGGGTTGCCTCACTGGAGGACGTCCGCAACGCCATCGATACGGGCGGCGCGGCGATTGCCGACGCACGCACCGCTGCG
>JADCDC010000004.1 GCA_020252385.1 Aestuariivirga sp. | reverse complement strand
GATCATCGCCGCACAGCCAGGAACCTTCAGCCGGGAGGAAGGGGGCGGCGTCACACTGGCTTTCGACTTCACCCTTCCCTGCCGCCTGCTTCGCCGCCGCGGCGCGAGCAAGCTTCTCCTCACCGTGGGCGTTCCGGGCGCCATGCTGTTTCCGCCCTGGAAGAACCTCGCCTAGCCAAGGCATCACCGCCAGGGTTTCACCGCCTCATGCAGGCCCCGAAAGCGGCGGTAGAGCCCGTCATAGAGCGGCGCGTTCCGCGGTTCGGGATGGACCTCGGCGATGACCGGGTTCCACTTCGCCATGTCCCCGGGTCTGACATCGCCCACCGCAAGCGCCGCGAGGAAGGCATCGCCGAAGGAGGCGCCCCAGGTCTTTTCCCGCAAGCGTTGCACCATGCCGCAACTGTCGGACATCGCCTGCGACCACACCTTGCTGCGCGTTCCTCCGCCCACGGCGAAAACCTCGCGCGGCGGCACGCCGGCCCGGCCATAGGTTTCGAGGATGTGGCGGGTCGCCATGGCGATGCCCTCGAGCGCGGCCCGGAACATGTCGCCCCGCGTATGGGTCAGGTCGAGGCCCATGATCAGGCCGCGCGCCTCAGGATCGAAGAGTGGCGTCAGCGCGCCCGAGAAATACGGCAAGAGCACGAGACCGCGAGCACCCGGCGGCGATGCCGCCGCCTCCTCGTTCAGCACACGGATCGCGTCGGCTTGTGCCATGTCCGGGGCCGCCACGCGGCGGAACCAGTGGGTGAGCGTTCCCGCCGTCGAAACACCCGCCATCGCGGCGTGCTGACCCTTGAACAGCCAGGGCGAATACCACAATGCCGCGTCCTGCACCCTGTCCGCAGTGATCTCGATGATGAAGATGGTCGAGCCATACATCATCATCATCTGGCCGGGCTCGGTTACGCCCACGCTCACCGCCTCGGCCGCGGCATCGATGGTGCCCGCGATCACCGGCGTTCCGGCGGCGAGCCCCGTTTCCTCCGCCGCTCTCGCCGTGACGCCGCCGATGACGTCGGTCGTCCAGCGCAGCTCCGCCATCCGCTCCATGGGAATCGTGCCGGGGGCAAGTTCGTCGCTGAAGCTCAGGCTGCCAGGCAGGTAATAGGGCGTCGAGTTCCCGGCCGAATAATGATCGATGGCGTGGACGCCGGTGAGCCTGAAGTTGATGAAGGAGGTGGAGTTCAGGAACTTGTGTGCCCTCGCGTACACGTCCGGCCGGTGGCGCTTCAGCCACAGCATCTTGGGGCCCGCCGCCTGGGTGGTCAGCGCATTTCCGCAGCGCGCGAGGATCACCTCCTCGCCGATCAGGGAATTGAGCTCCGCGATTTCCGCCGTGGCGCGCGTGTCGACGCCGTAAAGGATGCCGTTCATCAGCGGATTGCCGTCGCGGTCAACGGGCAGCACGCAGGGGCCGATCGCGCTGGTGCCGATACCGGCGATCGAGGCCGGGTCGATCCGGCTCTCCGCCAGCATCCGGCGCGTTACATGGACGAAGTCACCCCACCAGTCCTGCTCGGCGTCATGCTCGGCCCAGCCGGGCTGCGGCACGATCATCTGATGCGCGCGTGCGGCCTGCGCCACGATCTCGCCGCCAGACGTGACGATCACGCCCTTCGTCTCATAGGTGCCGACGTCGACGCCCAGATAGTGCTTCATTCGATGTCGTCGTCCCGGTCGAGCGAGAAGCCAGCATCGATCCGCGCCAGCGCCGCGAGCAAGAGCCTCGTCAGCGCTTCGAGATCGGCAAGATCGCAGACCTCGAGAGCCGAGTGCGTGTAGCGGGCGGGAAAGCCCATGTCGATCGAGGCGACCCCCTTGCCGACGAGTTGCACATAGGAGGTTTCGGTCAGCGCGCCGATATGGGCAGAGCGCTGAAGCGCGATATTCTCCCGCTCCGCCGTGGATTGGAACAGCTTCACGAGGGCCGGGTGCGGAATGCAGCCGTTCAGCGTGCCGCGGCCATGGAAGCTGTACATGCTCATCACCGGCCCCGCCCCCAGCCGCACGTCGCCGCGGTGGCCCATGTCCGGCGTATCGGTGGCGAGCGCCAGGTCGAGCTGGATGCAGATGTCGGGCTGGATCACCTGTGCGGCCGTCACGGCGCCGCGGAGGTTGAACTCCTCCAGCACCGAGAACACGAGATGGATGCTCGACAGCCCCCGCATCCCCTGCGTGGCCGATGCCAGCTCCAGCATGATGGCGCAGGCCGCGCGGTCATCGAGCGAGGTGCCCCCGATGCGGCCGCCCGCCAACTCGACCACGTTTGGCGCATAGACGACGGGTGTGCCCACATTCACGCCCGCCCGCAGGGCTTCATCCGCGCTGCGGAAACCGCAGTCGATGTAAAGCTCCTGATAGGGCACGACGCGGTATTTCTCTTCTGGCGTCGTGGCGTGGTGGCTCTTGTTGGCGATGATGCCGGGAAACGTCCTTCCCTGCCCCAGGCAGAACAGCACCTCGTGTGCTGCGAGTGCCCGCTCCGGCACACCGCCCACGCGCTCCACCCGGATCATTCCGGACGCCTCGATCTTGCGTACGATGAGCCCAAGCTGATCCATGTGGGCGATGATCATGACCGAGGGAAGCGATGGGTCACCCGGCAGCGTGGCGATAAGATTCCCCAGCATGTCGGTCTTGGACGGGATGCCCAGCGCCTTGAGTTCCGCCTTGATGTAGCGGCGCACATTCCCCTCGAAGCCCGAGAGCCCCGGGATCATCATGAGGGCCTCTGTCCAGCGCTTGATCCTGTCCTGCATCGTCAGTCTCCGCGCGCCTTCCGGGCCTTGTCCATGAAGTCCTTCGCACGCGCCGGATCGACCGCGTTCCAGGTGTTGCCATCGACCTTGAGCGATGAACCGACAACGCACCCATCCGCGAT
>JADCDC010000399.1 GCA_020252385.1 Aestuariivirga sp. | reverse complement strand
CGGCATAGAGTTCCTCGGCGCCCGCCTCGTCGATCAGGTTCATGGAGCCTTTCACCAGCCCGTGGCGGCTGACGAAGCTTTCCTCCACCCGCGCGATCACGTCGACAATCGCGTTGCCGATGCAGAGCACGTCGAAATCCGAACCCGCCATGAAGCCGTCCCCTTGAACCAAGGACAACCGCCTAGCGAAGCCTGCTTGCGATGGCAAGCGGGGAGCATCAGAGCGCGTTCCGGCCAGGTGGACTCACCTGGCCGAAAGGAACTCGCTCCAGAACAAGTGCTTGAGCATGATCTTGTCGCAAAAGTGGTTTCACTTTTGCGGATCATGCTCTAGGTGAGGGCCATGCTGACGGCTGCCTTCAAGGCCCTGGGCGACCTGTTCTCGCCCGATTTCCGCTCGGTGCTGTTCAAGGCGCTGGGGCTGACGCTTGCGCTGTTCATCGCGGTGCTCATCGCCGTCGAGGTCCTGCTGGTGAGCCTCACCCAGTTCTCCTGGCCCTGGGCCGACTGGGTGCTGGGCGTGGGCACCGGCCTTGCTCTGCTGGTGGCGTTCTTCTTCCTCATGTCGCCCGTCACGGCGGCCTTCGCGGGACTGTTCCTCGACCAGATCGCCGAAAAGGTGGAAGCGCGCCACTATCCTCAGGACCGGCGTGGAACGCCGCTCCCCACCTCGCGCGCCATCATGACTGCGCTGCAGTTCTTCATCGTGGTCCTGGTCGTCAACCTCGCGGTCCTGCCGGTCGTACTGTTCGGCGTCGGCGCCATCGCGCTGGTGGCCGCCAATGCCTATCTCCTGAGCCGCGAGTATTTCGAGATGGTGGCGATGCGGCACATGCCGTCCGAGGAGGCGAAGATCCTGCGGCGCGAGAACGGGCCCTCGGTGTTCGTGGCCGGCCTCCTGCCCGCGGCACTCTCTCTCGTGCCCATCGTGAACCTGGCGGTGCCGCTCTTCGCCACCTCCTATTTCACCCATCTCTTCAAGTCGGTGCGGGCGTCTTCGGCCTGAAGCGGCAGATGTCGGAGATGAGGCAGCGCCAGCACTCGGGCTTGCGCGCCTTGCACACATAGCGGCCGTGCAGGATCAGCCAGTGGTGCGCGTGGCGGCCATAGGCCCTGGGCACCGCCTTCAGCAGCTTCTCCTCGACCTCGAAGGGGGTCTTGCCGGGAGCGAGCCCGGTGCGGTTTCCCAGCCGGAACAAATGCGTGTCGACCGCGATCGTCGGATGACCAAAGGCGATGTTGAGCACCACATTCGCGGTCTTCCGGCCAACACCCGGCAGTGCTTCCAGCGCCTCCCGGTCATCCGGAACCTGGCCGCCGTGCCGGTCGATCAGCTGCTGCGACAATGCGACCACGTTCTTTGCCTTGCCACGGAACAGGCCGATGGTCTTGATCATGTCACGGACCGTATCCTCGCCCAGCTTCACCATCTTTTCCGGTGTGTCGGCAATGGCGAAGAGCGGCTTCGTGGCCCGGTTCACGCCTTCATCCGTTGCCTGGGCCGACAACACGACGGCAACCAGCAGCGTATAGGGGTTCACATAATGGAGTTCGCCCTGGGGATCAGGATTGGCAACCTGGAAGCGCTGGAAGATGTCCTCGACTTCAGCCGGCTTGAGACGGGTCGTTCTGGCCATGAGATCAGTGTTTCCTTGAGCTTGAAGGGGTAGACCGCGTCGTGGATGCAAGCAACAGCAAAGCCTGGCAGGCAACGCTGACGCCGCACCGCAGCCTCAGCCGGCAGGGCTTCATCGTTGTCATGGTGCTTGTGGTGGCGGTCAACCTCGTGGTCGGCATCCTGTTCATGGCGGTGGGCGCATGGCCGGTGGCGGGGTTCGCCGGGCTCGACGTGCTCATCATCTGGTGGGCCTTCAAGGCCAATTTCGCTGACGCCCGGCAGATGGAGCGCATCAGCATCACCGAGCATGAGCTGGTCCTCGAAAGACAGGTGAAGGACAGGCCACGCGAGCAACAGCGCTTTGTGCGCCGCTGGGTGCGGGTGGAACTGGAGGAGGACCGGGAGCGCGAGCTGATCGGCCGGCTGCTGCTGATCTCCGGCCCGACGCGGGTGGCGATCGGAGAATTCCTGGCGCCGGCCGAGCGGAAGACGCTGGCCACGGCGCTGAAATCGGCGCTGGCCATTCCCCGCATCTGATCAGCTTTCGGGTGGGCGGCTGCCCCGGACCGGGCTAGGCTCCACAACATGACAGATCTTCAGACCATGAAAGAGGCTGCCCGGGACTACGAAGTCGTCCGCCAGAACCTCGACTATCTGCGCGAACACTGGCGCGAGCAGCCCTCCCTTGAGGCCCTGGCCGAGCGCAACGGGCTCAGTCCCGCCCATCTGCAGCGCCTCTTCGTCCGCTGGGCGGGGCTCAGCCCCAAGGCCTTCGTGCAGGCCCTCACCATCGACCATGCCCGCAAGCTCCTGCGGGAGTCCGCAAGCGTTCTCGAAACCTCCTATGAGGTGGGGCTTTCCGGCCCCGGCCGGCTGCACGACCTGTTCGTCACCCATGAGGGGATGACGCCCGGAAGCTACAAGGCCAAGGGCAAGGGCCTGACGATCGCTTACGGATTTCACGACTGCCCCTTCGGCCGTGTGCTGTTGATGACGACGGAGCAGGGCATCTGCGGCCTTGCCTTCGCCGATCCCGGTCAGGAACAATCGGCACTGCTCGACATGAAGGGCCGGTGGCCTGAGGCGACCTATGTCGAACGGCCGGCGATCACGGGTCCGCTGGTGGCGCGGATCTTCACGCCCGCCGCGTGGAAGGCGGAGCAACCCCTGCGGATCGTCTTCATCGGCACGGAGTTCGAAACCCGGGTCTGGCAGACGCTTCTCAAGGTGCCGCTGGGGAGGGCGACCACCTATTCCGACATTGCGGGCCACATCGGAAATGCCAGGGCCTCCCGGGCGGTGGGTGCGGCCGTGGGCCGGAACCCCATATCCTTCGTGGTGCCCTGCCACCGGGTGCTGGGCAAGTCCGGCGGGCTCTGCGGCTACCACTGGGGGCTGACCCGCAAGCAGGCGATCCTGGGTTGGGAAGCCGGGTTGCTGACAGGCGGCGCGGCGGCGGCCTGACCTCAGCTACGGGACTTGCGCAGCCGGACGATGATGTCGATCCGGTCGATCTCGGTGCCGGCCGGCAGTTCCGGCAGGCCCTTCACCTCGAGATCCTCGGAGCCGATGTCCACCAGCTGTCCGCTGTCTTCGAGGTAGTAGTGGAAGTGGTTCGAGGTGTTGGTGTCGAAGAAGGTCCTGTCGCCCTCGAAGGCGACCTCGCGCAGGAGGCCAGCGGCCTTGAACTGGTTCAGTGTGTTGTAGACGGTGGCGAGTGACACGTGGATCCGCGCCGCCAGCGCCTCCTGGTGCAGCGATTCCGCACTCACATGCCGGTCGCCTGCGCCAAACAGGATCGCCGCCAATGACAAACGTTGCCGCGTCGGGCGAAGCCCGGCGACGCGCAAGCGCTCAGCCAGTTCAGTCTCTTGCAATTCCATCTCGCTCACCAATATAGGCGAAACCCCCTTGGTAAGGCAATCTTGACGTCCCTGCGACGGAAGGACCCGCTCCAGACCGGACTTGGACCGGAATTTTCCCTGTGATAGGAACGGGTCGGGATTGCATCTTAGAGGCAGAATGGACCAGCCAAAAGCGAGTTTCGACTACGACGACCTTCTGGCTTGTGGCCGCGGTGAACTGTTCGGGCCCGGAAACGCCCAATTGCCGCTTCCCCCCATGCTGATGTTCGACCGGATCACGGAGATATCGAAGGATGGCGGCGCGGCGGGCCTGGGAAAGGTCGTGGCGGAATTCGACATCCGTCCCGATCTCTGGTTTTTTCCCTGTCATTTCAAGGGTGATCCGGTCATGCCGGGGTGCCTGGGGCTGGATGCGCTGTGGCAGATGACGGGGTTCTTCCTCGGCTGGCTGGGTGAGCCCGGCCGGGGCCGGGCGCTCGGTGTCGTCGAGGTGAAGCTCTCCGGGATGGTCACACCGCAGGTGAAGAAGGTGACCTACGAGGTCGAGATCACGAGGCTGATCCTGCGCAAGCTCAAGATGGCCGTCTCGAACGGGATCATGAAGGCCGATGGCCAGACGGTCTATCAGGTTACCGACATGAAGGTGGGCCTGTTCCAGCCCACGGCTTGAGAAAGGAAGCAAGATGCGGCGTGTTGTGGTCACCGGTCTCGGCATCGTGTCGAGCATCGGCAACAATGTGCAGGAGGTCCTGAACTCGCTCTACGAGGCCAAGTCAGGCGTCGTGAAGGCGGAGGACTACGAGAAGCTCGGCTTCCGCTGCCAGGTGCATGGCGCGCCGCGTTTCGACCTTGACAGCGTGGACCGCCGGGTGCGCCGCTTCATGGGCGATGGCGCCGCCTGGAACTATGCCGCCATGCAGCAGGCGATCGTCGATTCGGGCCTCGAGGAGAGCGACGTCAAGAACGACCGCACCGGGATCATCATGGGGTCCGGCGGACCCTCAACCCGGACCATCGTGCAGGCCGCCGACGTGACGCGCGAGAAGGGCCCGAAGCGGGTCGGTCCCTTCGCGGTTCCCGCCGCCATGTCCAGCACCAATTCAGCCACGCTGGCGACACCCTTCGGCATTCGCGGCGTCAACTATTCGATCTCCTCCGCCTGCGCCACCTCGGCGCACTGCATCGGCAACGCCGCCGAGCTCATCCAGTGGGGCAAGCAGGACGTGATGTTCGCAGGGGGCGGCGAGGAACTCGACTGGACGCTCTCCGTGCTGTTCGACGCCATGGGCGCCATGTCCAGCAAGTACAACGACACGCCGCACAAAGCCTCCCGCGCCTATGACAAGAACCGCGACGGCTTCGTCATCGCCGGCGGTGCGGGCACGGTGGTGCTTGAGGAGCTCGAGCACGCCAAGGCCAGGGGCGCGCGGATCTACGCCGAACTCGTGGGCTATGGCGCGACCTCCGACGGCTACGACATGGTGCAGCCCTCGGGCGAAGGCGCCATCCGCTGCATGAAGCAGGCGATGGCCGCGGTCGGTGCGATCGACTACATCAATCCCCATGCCACCTCGACGCCGATCGGCGACAAGAAGGAGAT
>JADCDC010000398.1 GCA_020252385.1 Aestuariivirga sp. | reverse complement strand
CGAGGCGGTGCGCCATGGCGCGCCCGCCCACCTCCTTGCCCGCATGGCCTTCAACATCGCGGCCGACACGCTGCTGGGCGCCATCCCGGTGGTTGGCTTCCTGTTCGACTTCGTGTTCAAGGCCAACCAGCGCAACCTTCACCTGCTCCGTGAGCACATGCGGGAGACCCATCGATGAAGACCCTGATCTGGATCGCCACCGCCGTTCTCCTCGGCCTGTGGTCACTGGTGGCATGGATCACCCATGGGCTCGTCGGCGTCGCGGGCAACCTCGTCGCCAACAATGCCGACGTCATCCCGGCTGATCCGCTGCTGATCGAGTGGGCCTCCTGGCTCGCCTCGGCCGGAACCGGTGTCGGCGAATGGCTGGTGATCATCATCTGGGCGCTGGTGAGCGCGGTGCTGCTGGCCGTGGGCTTCGTGGCGACCAAGCTGGTCCCGCGCTTCGGCAACCGCTTGCCGGCGCGCTGACCTTTAGCTCACGCTGTTCGGGAGCTCCGTCTCGCGCCTCGCGATGAAGTCGCGCAGACCCTCGGCAATCGCTTCGTCGAGCTTCGGCTCCTCATAGGACTGGAGCATGGCGCGCGCCTTGTCGCGGCCGCGCGTGTCATGGTCCTTGGCACCTTCGGCCTGCCACTGCTCGAAGGAATTGAAGTCCATGATCGAGGGGATGAAGAAGGCCTTCTCGAAATGCTCCAGCGTGTGCTGCGTGCCGAGGAAGTGGCCGGCCGGGCCCACCTCGCGCACCGCGGCCATCGCCTCCTTGAAGTCGGCGAAGGAGAGGCCGCCCGCATATTTGTACCAGCCGACGAGCTGCTCGGCGTCGGTCACGAACTTCGAATAGCCGCAGGCGAGGCCGGCCTCGAGCCAGCCCGCCACGTGCCAGATGTAATTGGCGCCGGAGAGGATCGCGGCATGCATCAGCATGTTCGATTCATAGCCCGCCTGCGCATCGTTGAGCTTCGATCCCACATGGAAGCCCGAGGTGCGCCAGGGCAGGCGGTACTTCCGCGCCAGCTGGCCCATCAGGAACATCATCTGCGCCGCCTCCGGCGTGCCGCCCATGGGCGCACCCGTCTTCATGTCGACCGTCACCATGAACTGGCCGTAGATCTGCGGCGAGCCCGGCCGGATCAGCTGGGTGAAGGCGACGCCCGCCAGCGCCTCGGCATTGACCTGCGCCACGGCACCCACCGCGGAGGCCGCCGTCGAGGCGCCGCACAGCGCGAAGGGGGCGAGGATCAGGGGCTGGTTGTGGCGCGCATAGACGCGCATGGCGTCGAGCATCGTCTGGTCCCACACCAGGGGCGAATTGCAGTTGGTGATCGAGACGAGGACGCTGTTGTCCTTCACATAGTCCTCGCCGAAGACGATGCCCGCCATCTTCATCACGTCCTCCGCACGCTCCTTCGAGGTGACGATGCCCATGAAGGGCTTGTCGGAGTGCCGCAAGGCGGAATGGATGATGTGGAGATGGCGCCTGGGCACCGGGATCTCCATCGGTTCGCAGCAGATCGAGCTCGAGGAGTGGAGGGCGGGCGACATGTAGGCGAGCTTGTGGAAGTTCTGCAAATCCTCCAGCGAGCCGTAGCGGCGTTTGTTGTCGAGATCGCGCACATAGGGTGCGCCATACATCGGCACGAAGACGGTGTTCCTGCCGCCGACCTTCACCGTGCGCTCCGGGTTCCGGGCATTGAGCGTGAACTCCGGCGGAACCTTGGAAACGAGCTCCATGAGCAGCGCCCGGTCGATCCTGACGCGCGTGCCGGAGACATCCGCGCCCGCGGCCTTCCAGCTTGCCACCGCCTCGTCGTCCCGGAACTCGCACCCCACCTCTTCCAGAATCTTGAGAGATTCCGAGTGGATCAGCTCGACCGCCTCATCCGGCACGAGGTTATAGACCGGGATCTCCCGCACCAGCGTAGGGAAGGACGCCATGGGGGCTGCCCTGAGGGCGCGGCGGCCCTCCCGGCCTCCGCCCCGCCGGCCGGGAACTGTGTGCGGTGCGGGGGTGGCGGCATCGGTCATCTGGTGAAATCTCCTTGCCGAACAAGCCTATTGCAGCGCCTCGCATCAGGAAAGCCCAATCCGTGGCCCAGAATCTTCGAGGGGTGAAAGAAAAGACCGTTACCGCCCGTTGACCGATTGTAAAAGAATGAACAGAATGCTTTTGGGGAGAATGTCTGATGCTGGAGGGGTTCGGCACAGTCAGCACTCGATGCTCAAAACAATGCGTCCGGCTCCCCAGGGCGCAGGGGAGGTGCCAGAATATGGCCAACAACAACTTGAGCGAGGACAAGAAGATTCTGCACAGCATGGGCTATGCGCAGGAACTGTCCCGCTCCATGTCCAAGTTCTCGAACTTCGCGATTTCATTCTCGATCATCTGCATCCTGTCGGGCGGCATCAACTCCTTCGCCCAGGCCATCTCCTCGATCGGCGGCGCGGGCGCGGGCATCGGCTGGATCGTCGGCTGCCTCGTCTCGGGCATGTTCGCCCTTGCCATGGCGCAGATCGCCAGCGCCTTCCCGACGGCGGGCGGCCTCTATCACTGGGCCTCGATCCTCGGCAACAGGTTCTGGGGCTGGCTCACCGCCTGGCTCAACCTGCTGGGCCTGATCACGGTTCTGGGCGCCATCAACATCGGCACGGCCTATTTCTTCGCCGGCGCCATCGCCCCCATGTTCGGCACGACGGCGGCCGACGGCACGGTGACGACCTTCTTCACCGGCACCGACATGCAGGTCGTGGTGTTCGTCGCCATCATCACCATCATCCAGGCGGTGCTGAACCATGTCGGCATCAGGGTCACGACCTTCCTGACCGACATCTCTGGCTACATCATCTTCCTGACGACGGCCGTCCTCGTCGTGGCGTGCCTTGCCTATGCGCCGGCACTCGACTTCTCGCGGCTGTGGACCTTCACCAACTACTCGGGCGAAGCGGGCGGCAACGTCTTCCCGCAGAGCGACAACATGCTCTACCTGTTCCTGCTCTGCCTGCTGCTGCCGGTCTACACGATCACGGGTTATGACGCCTCCGCGCATACCTCGGAGGAAACCAAGGATGCCGCGACCGCGGTGCCCAAGGGCATCGTTTCGGCGGTGCTGTGGTCCTCGCTCGTCGGCTGGGTCATGATCTGCGCCATCATGCTGGCGGTGCCGGACATGACGGCGGGTGCGGCCCAGGGCTGGGGCGTGTTCTTCGGCACGATGAATGCCGTGATCCCGGAGACACTGCGCAACATCCTCTATATCGGCATCTTCATCGCCCAGCTGCTCTGCGGCCTGGCGACGGTGACCTCGGCGAGCCGCATGCTCTTCGCCTTCGCGCGTGACGACGGCATGCCGGCGGGCTCGGCGGCGCTTGCCAGCGTCTCCAAGACCTTCCGCACGCCGGTTGCAGCGATCTGGACGGTGACGGCACTCTGCATCCTCTATGTGCTGCTGGCGCTGAGCATCAAGGTCGGCGAAACCTCGATCTACGTGATCGTGGTCAACTCGACGCTGGTGTTCCTGTTCCTGTCCTTCACCATCCCGCTGGTCGCCGGCCTCTTCGCCTATGGCACGTCCCGCTGGCCGAGCCCCGGCCCGTGGGCGATGTCGACGGGCGTCTACAAGCTCGTCACGGTGCTCTCGGTCATCGGCATGGCGATCATCCTGTTCATCGCCGTGGCCCCGCCCAACGAGCGCGTGCTCTATGTCGTGATCGGCTTCCTGGTGCTGGCGCTGATCTTCTGGTTCGCCATCGAGAACAAGCGCTTCAAGGGTCCTCCGGTTGGCGACGAAATCAAGCGCCGCCAGGCGGAGATCGCCAAGAAGGAAGCCATGTTCGGCGAAACGTGACCGGCAGGCTCAACAACAAGGTGGCCCTGATTTCAGGCGGGGCCACCGGAATGGGCGGGGCAGCGTCCCGCCTGTTCGCTGCCGAGGGCGCCAAGGTCGGCATCCTCGACATCAACGTGCAGGCGGGGATGGAGGCGGTGGCCGACATCGAGCGCGCAGGCGGCACGGCCTGCTTCGTCAAGGCCGATGTCTCGAAGGCCGGTGAGGTGGCAAATGCTGTTGCCGAGGTGAGCGCGAGGCTCGGCCCCATCACCGTGCTTTTCAACCATGCGGGCTCGATCGTCATCAAGCCGTTCCTCGAAACCTCGGAGGAGGAATGGGACAGGCTCACGGCGGTCAACGTCAAGAGCATGTTCCTGGTGACCAAGGCCGTCCTGCCGCAGATGATCGCGGCGGGCGGCGGGGCCATCGTCTGCACCTCGTCGATCTCGGCCGTGGCGGGCACACCCATGGAGGTGCTCTATGACACCACCAAGGGGGCCTGCCACATGTTCGCCCGCGCCATTGCGGTGGAGTTCCGCGACCGCAACATCCGCTGCAACGCGGTGTGCCCGGGCTTCGTGAGAACGCCGCACGGGCTTCGCGAGGTGGCGGAGCTGCAGCGCTACGGCGTGGATGTCTCGGAAGCCGCCCTTGCGGCCCAGCAGGGCCGCATCTGCGAGCCGGAGGAGGTGGCGCGCGCCGCGCTCTTCCTGGCCAGCGAAGACGCAAGCTTCGTCAACGGAACGCATCTCTTCGTCGACAACGGCTTTACCGCCGCCTGAGCGTAGGCTGCTTCATGAACGGCAAGGGGCGGCCTCCCGAGGCCGCCCTTGTGCTTTGGACCATCCCCACCGGTCTCTTGCCGCGCTGCTGACCGCCCGCAGGCGAGGCGGGGGCTGGGTGTGACCCGGCAGGGCGGAGAGGATCCGGTGGGGAGGCACTCACTCAGGCGCGCAGCCGCCTCGCCGGGGCGGTGACGCAGCGCCTGAGTGTCAGCGCAGGCTCAAGCGGCCTGCCGTTCAGTGGCCTCGAGCCGGCCGCAGCCGGCAACCAGGCCTTCCGCGCCGTCGAGGGCGCCGGGCTCGAGCTCGAGCCCGAGGAAACGCCGGCGTTCCACCGGGCCGGGCAGATGCAGATCCGCCACGGCGCCGGGCGTGAAGCCGAAGCGCGTGTAGTAGGGCTGATCACCCACCAGGATGATGGCCCGGTGGCCGCGAAGCCTCGCCTCCGCGATGGCATGGCGCATCAGTGCCGCACCGATTCCCTGGCCCTGCGCCTTGCAGTCAACCGCAAGGGGCCCCAGCAGCAGCGCATGGCCGGCCGAGCCCGCGAGAACGTCCCACAGGCGGATGGTGCCGAGGAGCTTGCCGTTCTCGTCCACTGCGGTGAAGGCGAGGCCTTCCGACGGCAGCCGGCCCTCGCGCAGGCGCTCGGAGGTCTTGCGGTGGCGCTTCCTGCCGAAGGCGCGGTCGAGCAGGCGCTCACGCGCAGGCGTGTCGGCGGCGATCTCGGTGCGGATCATGGTCATGTCGAATAGCTTCCTGTCATCCCGGCGGTACGCGCCGGAAACCAAAGCGTGAGGTGGTCCCCCGGCGACATGCCGGGGGCGACGGGAGTGTGAGGCAGTCCTTTGCCTGAGCCTGATCTTGTCGCAAAAGTGGGGCCCACTTTTGCGGATCATGCTCTAGATGACGTAGGACTGGAGCGGCGCGAAGCCGTTGAAGGCCACGGCCGCATAGGTCGTCGTGTAGGCGCCGGTTGCCTCGATCAGCACCTCGTCGCCAACCGACAGCGTGATCGGCAGGTCATACGGGGTCTTCTCGTAGAGCACGTCGGCCGAGTCGCAGGTGGGCCCCGCGATCACGCAAGGCGCCTTCTCGTCGCCGTCCTTCGCCGTCACGATCGGGTAGCGGATCGCCTCGTCCATCGTCTCGGCGAGGCCGCCGAACTTGCCGATGTCGAGATAGACCCAGCGGTGGTTGTCGTTGGCGTGCTTCTTCGAGATCAGCACGACCTCCGCCTTCAGCACACCCGCATTGCCGACCATGCCGCGGCCCGGCTCGATGATCGTTTCCGGGATCGCGTTGCCGAAGTGCTTGGTCAGTGCCTCGTGGATGGCGTTGGCATAGGCACCCGTGCCCGGCACCTGCTTCAGGTACTTCGTCGGGAAGCCGCCGCCGAGGTTCACCATCTTCAAGGTGATGCCGCGCGCCTGCATCGCGTCGAAGATCGCCTTCGCCTCAGCCAGCGCCTGGTCCCAGGCGCCGAGCCTGGTCTGCTGCGAGCCGACGTGGAAGGAGATGCCATAGGCGTCAAGCCCCAGGGCATGGGCGCGCATCAGCACGTCCACCGCCATGGCGGGCTCGCAGCCGAACTTGCGCGACAAGGGCCATTCGGCACCCTCGCCATCGGTGAGGATGCGGCAGAACACCTGCGCACCGGGTGCGGCGCGCGCGACCTTCTCCACCTCCTCGTCCGAATCGACGGCGAAGAGCCTCACACCCAGCGCGAAGGCACGCGCGATGTCGCGCTCCTTCTTGATGGTGTTGCCGAAGGAGATGCGCGCGGGCTCGGCACCGGCGGCAAGGGCCATCTCGACCTCCGGCACGGAGGCCGTGTCGAAGCAGGAACCCATGTCCGCCAGGAGCTTCAGGATCTCCGGCGCCGGATTGGCCTTCACCGCATAGAAGATGCGGGTGTCCGGCATGGCGCGGGTGAAGGCGCGGTAGTTGTCGGCCACGACTTCGAGATCGACCACGAGGCAGGGGCCTTCGGGACGTCGGTCACGCAGGAAGTCGAGAATGCGGGCGGTCGCTGCCATTGGAATATCTCCCGAAACAAGTTGCCTGTGCCGTTGGCAGGACGCGCGCCCCACGCTTTGGAGACGTGGAAACGTGTGACCCGTACTGGCGTTCGCCTTGGCTTGATCGGGAGGAGTCCCAATCGCACATGGGGCAAGGATAGTGGTGCCTCTCAGTAACCCCGGCCTTTGGAGGAGCCGGCAGAGACCAAAAAGCCCGCACCGTCGTTGCTTGGGGAAATCCTTCTGCACGTGCGACTTTGGGCGACGCGTATATGTTTCCTATTGTGAGTCGATGCAAGCGTTTTTTTGGGAAGGGCGGAAGAAACTTCAGCCGAACATGCGCCAGCCCGCCACGAGCCGCGTCGCGGCGGTGAGCGCGCAGAGGGCGGCATAGACATATGCAATCGCCGCGAAGTGTTCCGGCCACCAGCACATGGCGAGGAAGCAGGCGATGGTCTCCGTGCCCTCGGTGAGGCCGCCCAGGTAGTAGAAGGACTTCGAGGGATAGGCCGTGCTCCTGAGGCCGCGCTTCTCCGCGATCACCGCGAAGGCGAGGAAACTCGTGCCGGTGGCGGTGAAGGCGGCAAGCAGTGCCGCGGCGGCGAGCGCGTTGTCGTCAGGCGCCTGCGCGGCGAAGGCCAGCGGGATCGCCGCGTAGAAGACGAAGTCGAGCGAGATGTCGAGGAAGGCGCCGCGCTCGCTGGTGCCGTTCAGGCGGGCGAGCGCCCCGTCAACCCCGTCGAGTGCGCGGTTGAGGAGGAGCGGCAGGATCGCCAGTCCCGTGAAGCCGAAGGCCACGAGGATCGCCGCGACCATGCCGAAGCCGAAGCCCGCGAGCGTTGCCTGGTCGGCCGTCACGCCCCGGGCCGCGAGGCGGGCCGCGGCCCACTCGGTCGGGGGCTTCACGAGCTTCAGGGCGAAACGGTCAAGCATCTCTCACCTCGCCGTCCTTCAGCAGCAGAACGCGGCCTTTCTCGGGCACGTCGGCGGCATCATGGGTCACCATCAGGCAGGGGATGCCGCGCGCGGCGATGTTGCGGAACACGACATCGCGCATGGCCTGGCGCAGCGGGGCGTCGAGCTTGCCGAAGGGCTCGTCGAGCAGCATGGCGCGGGGCTCGGCCAGGAGTGCCCTGAGCAGCGACACCCGGGCCCGCTGGCCGCCGGAGAGCGTGTGGGGCGGGCGCGGCCCGAAGCCCGCGAGGCCGGCTTCCGCCAGTGCGGCTTCGGCCCTGGCGAGGCGCTCCTCGGGCTTGCCCCGCGGCATGCCGAACAGCAGGTTCTCCATCACCGTCAGATGCGGGAAGAGGAGATCGTCCTGGAAGAGCCGGCCGATGCGGCGGCGTTCGGGCGGAAGGCCGTCGAGGCTTGCGCCGTCGAGCGTCACCGTTCCGCTGGCGGCGAAGGGGCTCGCGAGGTCGCCGGCGATGAAGGCGAGGAGGGCCGACTTTCCGGCACCGCTGGGGCCCATCAGCGTCACGGTCTCGGACGGCTCCACGCGGAGCGAGAAGGGCCTGATCAGGGGCTTTCCTGAAAGCGTGATCGCGGCGTCGGTCAGGATCAGCGCCACCGCGGCCTCCCCAGGCGTGCTGCGGCGAGGAAGGCGAGGAGCGGGGGCAGTGCGAGTGCCAGCGCGAAGGCGGCGATCAGCGGACGGTTGCCGCCCGAGGACAGCGTCACCGCCTCCATCGGCAGCGTCGCGAAGCGGCCCGCCGCCACCAGCTGCGCGGGCACGAACTGCACCACCGACACCGCGAAGCCGATCGCTGCGGCGGTGAGGAGCGGCGCCTTGAGGAGCGGCAGCTTCACAGCGAGGAGCACCCTTCGCGGTGAGGCGGAGAGGGCGCGGGCCGCCTGGACGTAGCGCATATCGAAGGCGCGCCAGGGGCCCACGAGCACGATCAGCACATAGGAGGCAACGGGTGCGAGATGGGCGAGGAACAGTCCGGCCAGCGTTCCCGCAAACCCAAGGTCGAGGAACAGCCGGTACTGCCCGCCCGCCACCGCGAGCTGCGGCAGGGCGAGCGAGAGAACGGCAAGGCCCAGGACCACGCCGTCCCGCGTGCGGGGCTGCGTCTCGAACCACAGGACCGCCATCGCCACGGCCGCCCCTGCGGCGGCAAGCCCGAGCCCGAGGCTGAGCCACAGGGGTTGGGGTGCTGCCGCCATCGTCCGCCACGCGGCAAGATCGAGAGCGGGCGGCACCACCGCCGGATAGGGCCAGCGCGGCGCCAGCGAGAGCACGAGGAGCAGGAGGAGCGAAGCCGCCATGACGGCGAGCAGCATAACGCCGGCGATGCGGGCGCTTGCCCTGGGTGCGGCCAGCAGCGAGGGACCGGCGGAGAGCAGGCGCCGCAGCGGGAGCTTGAGTGCTGCGGCCAGCAGGCCCACGAGCCCGAGCGCCAAAGCGAGGACGAGTGTGAGCAGCAGCGTGCCGGCGAGGCCCATGCGGTTGGCCTCGGGGCTGGCGTCGTTCAGGGCGTGCCAGATCACCACAGCGAAGGTCGGCGGCTGGGCCGGCCCCAGCACCAGCGCCATGTCCACGACCGTCGCGCCATAGACGAAGACGATGAGGAGTGGCCAGCGCAGCTGGTGGAGCAGTTGCGGCAGCAGCACGCGGAGCCAGGCCGAGCCCCGCCCATGCCCGAGGCTGGCCGCGGCGCGAAGCTCGCCCTCAAGCCGTGTTGCCGCATCGCCGCGCGCCAGGATGCCGAAGGCGGCGGTGAGCAGGAAGGGCACTTCCTTCATGGCAAGGGCAAGCGTGAGGGAGAGGCCCCAGGGATCCTGCACGCTGAGCCAGGCTGGCGGCGCATCGCCCCCGACGATGAGCCGCGCGAGGAGGCCCGAGGGCATGACGAGGAAGCCGAAACCGATGGCGAAGGCGAGATGCGGCAGCGCCAGGCCTGCCGCACTCGCCCCCTGGAGCAGCGGCCAGACACGGCTGCCATGAAGCCCGGCGAGGAGCAGCAGGGAGAGGAGCAGCGCCAGCAGGGCCGCGGCCCCGCCGGTGAAGAGCGACAGCGCCAGCCCCGGCACCAGCTGCGGATGGGCGAGAAGCAGCCCCCACGCCTCTCCATCGGCCAGGGCGGGCGCCAGCATGCCGAGTGCGAGCAGGAGCGGCAGGGCCCACAGGATGAAGAGCGGCGCTGCCCCGGCGAGCGTCCTCACGCGCCGTAGCGTTCCAGCCATTGCGCCTCGATCAGCGGAACCCAGCTGCCATGGGGCTCCGGGATGGTGCGGGCCGGGCGGCTCACGGCACCTGGCGCATCATTGGCCTTGAACAGTGCGCGCTGTTCGGGCGTCAGCCGCTCAAGATCGAGCACCGTGGGATCACCCCACACCGCGAGGTCGGCCTTGCGCGCCTGGGCTTGCGGAGAGAGCAGGAAGTTGGCCGTGACCTGGGCCGCGGCGCTGGCCCGCGCATTGACGGGGATTGCCACGAAATGCGTGTTGCCGATGGTGCCTCCTTCGTTCTGCCAGGCAATCGTGCTGGCAGGCATCGTGCCGGTGGCCACGAGGTTCGCGGGCTCATTGGGGTTGAAGGTGAGGCCCAGCAGCAATTCGCCATCGGCCACCATCTGCGTCACCTGTGCCTGCGACTGCGGGAATTGCCTGCCCTCGCGCCAGAGATGGGGGTGGAGCGTGTCGAGGAACTGGAACAGCGGCGCGCTGGCGGTGAGGAATTCCTCCTTCGTGATGCTGACGGGGAGCAGGGCGCGGTCCGCCATCGTCTCCGCCAGCACCTGCTTCAGGAAGGTGGTGCCGTGGAAATCGGGTGGTGCCGGATAGCTGATACGGCCCGGCTGGTTCTTCGCCAGGTCGAGAAGCTCCATCACCGACATGGGCGGTGTGGCGAGCCTCGCGCCATCGGCGAAGAAGGTGAGCTGCGCCATGCCCCAGGGCGATTCGAGGCCCTCGGTCGCTTCGGCGAAGTCGATGCGCGTGGTGGGCTTGCCCTCGACATCGACGAGGGCGAAGTTCGGCAGGTCCTCGGTGAAGGGACCGAAGAGCAGCTGCTCCTGCTTCATCACGCGGAAGTTCTCGCCGTTGATCCAGATGAGATCGGCGCTGCCCGGTGCCGCCGCCTTCACCTCGTCACGCACGCGGCGCACCGCCTCCGCCGTGTCGGCGAGCTTCACATGGACGAGAGTGATGCCGAAGCGCGTCTTGAGCTCCTCCCCCGCCCAGGCGAGATAGGCGTTGACCTGCGGCGAGCCAGCCCAGGCGTTGAAATAGACGGTCTGGCCGCGGGCCTCCGCCTCGATGGCGGACCAACCCTCCGCCGCCCGGGCATGGGCAAGGACGGGCATGAGGGCGAGGAGGCTTGCGAAGCCGCGGCGTGTCGTGGTCCGGATCATGACCGCCCTCATAGGCCGGTCCCGGCAAAAAGAAAATCAGCTTGCCGTGATGACCAGGCCCCGGGTTCAGCGCCGGCGGGCGATGCCTTCTCTACGTTCGTCATGCCACGGCTTG
>JADCDC010000397.1 GCA_020252385.1 Aestuariivirga sp. | reverse complement strand
TTCAGGACCCGAGCTACTACCGCAGCCAGGTGCTGCCGCCACCGCTCAAGGCACTGGCCGAGCGGGAGCTCCGAAGCTTTCTGGCAAGACTGCCGGCAGAAGCGTCATCCGCCAGCTTGGCGGAGCAGATCGATGGCGTGATCCGCTACATGAATGCGGCGGACCTGAGCAATCAGTTCCGAAGGATGCTCCAGGTCACAGCGAAGCTTGACCTGCTGCGCAGCGAACCGGGCGCCAGCGCATTGTTCCCTGAGATCCGCATCGCTTCGGTTCCGGGCCGGGCGGGTTGAGACCGGCGTCGCCACCTCTCGCAAGCATCATGCAGCGGTTCAGCCTTCATGCGCCAGGGTAGTGCCGCCCTCCGCCGCTCTCCCGGCATCTGCGATGCAGGCCCTGGCACCGCATGTTGAGCATGTGAGCCTGAGACCGACGGCGCCCAGGGACAGGGCGTCAGGTCCCTCGACATGGGCAGCGGGGCGGTATTCCAGGGCACCGCAGCGCACGCATTCGATCTCCAGCGTGCCGCCCGTGCCCCGGAGAGAACCCAACGTCATGCACGCCATTGGCGAAATCCCCGGTTACGCGCCAGAAACCCGCTGGAAAGGATGAGATTCCAAAGTTTTCCCGCGTTTCAATCAGACATCGCATTACCCGCCGGAGTTGGCGCGGGGCTTAAGCCTTCACTTACCAAGAGCGCTGAGATGGTGGATCCACCGATGACGGCCGGGCCTGCCCCGGGCTTGTCTCTGCCGGAGAGCGAAGGGTTCACATGAGCACGGTTCTGTCCCACGAGGCCTTTCACCCCAGCGTCACGCTGGCCTTCGACGAGCTGCTGCTGCTGGCGCAGATCTCGCAATTGCCGGAGGATGCCGTGCTGCGGATGCTGCAATCGTTTCCGGAACCGCTGCTCCGGCAGGCACTGGCGGGCTGCGGCCAGCCGGTCAGGGCCGTGCACCAGGGTCCGGGCGAACGCCGCGACGAGCCGCGCCGCAAGGTGCTGCGCGGCGGGAAAGTGATGGACGAGCGCGGCACGACACTCCTCGAGGTGCAGGTGCGCGAGATCTCGGACGGCGGCTGCCGCATCTGGACCCGCACGCCCGCCGCGGTGCCGGACCGCTTCACCATCCGCATCGTGGGCGTCGACCGCCTGCGCCGCTGCGAGGTGCGCTGGCGCGAGGGCGAGGAGCTGGGCGTCCGCTTCACTGGCTGAGGGAGCGCCTCAGCGCAGTCTTTCGAAGCCCTTGCCGAGGCGGCTGTCGCGCGCAGGAGGCTCATGGCTTTCGGCCAGTTCCTCGATGATCGGGCAATCGGGCCGCCCATCACCGTGGCAGGTCCGCGCCAGATGCTTCAGCGCCTTTGCCATCTCCTCGATCTCGCGCATCTTCGCTTCGAGCACCTTCACGTGTTCGAGTGCGATCGCCTTCACGTCGGCGCTGGCGCGGCCGCGGTCCTGCCAGAGCTGCATGAGTTCGCCGATCTGCTCCACGGTGAAGCCCAGGTCCCGCGCCCTGCGGATGAAGCGCAGGGCGTGGACGTCGGACGGGGAATAGACCCGGTAGCCCGCCATGCTGCGCAAGGGCCGCTTGATCAGGCCCACCTGCTCGTAATATCGGATCATCTTGGCCGAGACGCCGGTGGCCGCGGCCGCTTCGCCGATGTTCATGCGTTCTTCTCCTCCAATGCGGGCTTGTGGCGCCTGAGCCGCAGCGCGTTGCCGACCACGAAGACGCTCGACAGCGCCATGGCGCCAGCGGCGATCATCGGCGAGAGCAGCGTGCCGCTCACCGGATAGAGCACGCCCGCCGCCACCGGGATCAGCAGCACATTGTAGGCGAAGGCCCAGAACAGGTTTTCCCTGATGTTGCGGATCGTCGCCTGCGACAGCCCGATGGCGTTCGGAACACCCGTGAGGCTCCCCGACATCAGCACCACATCGGCGCTCTCGATCGCGATGTCGGTACCGGTGCCGATGGCGATCCCGATATCGGCCGCGGCCAGCGCCGGCGCGTCGTTGATGCCGTCGCCCACGAAGGCCAGCTTGCGGCCGCCGGACTTGAGGCGGCGAATGGTCTCGACCTTGCCCTCCGGCAGGACCTCCGCCACCACCTCGTCGATGCCGAGTTCGGCCGCGATGGCCTCCGCCGTCCGGCGGTTGTCGCCGGTGATCATGGTGACGGTGAGCCCCATGCGGTGAAGTGCGGCAATGGCGGCCGGGGTCGACGGCTTCACCGGGTCCGCCACCGCGATGATGGCGGCGAGGCGCTGGTCGATGGCGGCGTAGAGCGGCGTCTTGCCCTCGCGGCCGAGCCGCTCGGCCGTGGCCGCGAAGATGCCCGGGTCGAGGCCCAGCTTCACCATGAAGCGGTCGGCGCCGGCGGCCACCTCATGCCCCTCCACACGCCCCCGCGCCCCGAAGCCCGGAACCGCCTCGAAACCCGTCACGGCGGGAATGGCGAGCCCCTTGGCCTTCGCAGCCGCCACGATTGCCGCGGCGATCGGATGCTCGGAGTCCGCCTCGACGGCGGCGAGAAGGCGCAGCGCCGCGTCGGGATCGACGCCGGGAGCCGCCTCGAAGTCGGTGAGTTCGGGGCGGCCCATCGTCAGCGTGCCAGTCTTGTCGAGCGCCACGACCTCGACGTTGCGGAGGCTCTGCAGCGCCTCGCCCTTGCGGAACAGCACGCCCAGTTCAGCACCCCGTCCGGTGCCGACCATGATCGAGGTCGGCGTTGCAAGCCCCATGGCGCAGGGACAGGCAATGATCAGCACCGCCACGGCATTGACCAGCCCGAAGGTGAAGGCCGGCTCCGGCCCGAAGGCGAACCAGACGAGGAAGGTGAGTGCCGCCGCCGCCATCACCGCCGGCACGAACCAGGCGGTGATGCGGTCGACCAGCGCCTGGATCGGCAGCTTGGCGCCCTGCGCCTGCTCCACCATGCGGATGATCTGGGCCAGCAGCGTGTCGGCACCCACCTTGGTGGCGCGATAGGTGAAGCTTCCCGTCTTGTTGATGGTGCCGCCCACGACCTCCGCGCCCTCGCCCTTGCTGACCGGCACGGGCTCGCCGGTGATCATGGATTGATCGACGAAGGAGGAGCCCCGGAGCACCACCCCATCGACGGGCAGCCGCTCGCCGGGGCGCACCTGCACCACGTCTCCCGCCATCACCTGGTCGAGCGGCAGTTCGACGGTCTCGCCGCCACGCTCCACCCGCGCGACCTTGGGCTGGAGCCCCACGAGCTTGGCGATGGCCGCACTGGTCCGGCCCTTGGCCTTGGCTTCGAGAAGCCGGCCCAGCAGGATCAGCGTCACGATGACGGCGGAGGCCTCGTAGTAGACGTTCGCGGTCCCTTCGGGCATCAGCCCCGGCAGGAAGGTCGCGACCACGGAATAGCCCCAGGCCGCCGTCGAACCCAGCACCACCAGCGAGTTCATGTCGGGCGACAGCCTGAGAAGGGCCGGAATGCCCTTGGCATAGAAGCGCAGGCCCGGCCCGAACTGCACGACGGTGGCGAGGACGAAATAGACGAGATACAGCGCCTGCCGGTTCATCCCGTGAACCCAGTGGCCGACGCCCGGCACGAAGTGGACACTCATCTCGATCACGAAGAGCGGCAGGGTGAACAGCGCCGCGATCGCGAAATCGCGCTTGAGCCGCCGGTATTCGGCATCGCGCGCCGCCTCGCGCGCATCGGCGGCTCCTGCGTCCTCCAGCCGGTGCGGCGCATAGCCTGCCTCGCGGACGGCCGCCTCGATGGCCGCAACGGGCGTTCCCGCGAGCGTGGAGACCGTGGCCCGCTCGGTCGCGAGGTTGACGGAGGCCGAGAGCACACCCGGAACGGCCCGGATGGCCTTCTCCACCCGGCTGACGCAGGAGGCGCAGGTCATGCCCTCGATGCCAAGGTCGAAGGCCTGGCCGGTCACGTCATAGCCGGCCGTGCGGATGGCTTCGACCACGTCCTGGGCCTTTGCCGGCTCCGCCAGCCGCACCTCGGCGCGCTCGGTGGCGAGGTTCACCGCGGCGCTTTCGACGCCCGGGACGGCGGCAATCGCCTTCTCGACCCGTCTCACGCAGGACGCGCAGGTCATGCCTTCGATGGGGAAGCTCTGGAGCGGAGTGGCGGCTGTTGCTGTTGCTGTCATGGCTCGTCTCCTCGACGATGTGCCAGGCTGGGCCTTCCCATGATGGGAAGGTCAAGCCCGAACTTCAAGCTTTCAGTGATGGGCATGCAGGCGATGAACCACGGCGTGCCCCTTGCCACGCCCGATCAGCCACAGGTTGACCGGATAGGCGATGACGAAGGCGGCAGCCAGGGCGACACTCATGCTGGCCCAGAAGAACCAGTCTCCGGGGCCCGCCGCCATCGCGCCCGGGATCGCCACCATCACCAGGTTGTCGACGATCTCCATCACGGTGACGGAGATGAAATCCGCCGCCAGCGCGATGCGGAGCGCCGCGCCCGCCGCCATGCCGCTGCGGATCAGCGGAATCATGGTGAGCCCGAAGCCGGTGATGAAGGCCAGCGTCACCGCCAGCGCCACCGTCTGCAACATGCCGAGCCCCATCCATGTTCCGATCGCCATGCCCGCGATTTCCCCGATGGCGCAGCCCGTCATGCAATGGAGCGTTGCCGCTAAGGCAAGCCGCCGCCGCGAACCGATTGCCTGATCCGCGGCTTGGTCCGCGGTGTGTTGAGCCATGACATGTTCCATTGTCCGATCCTCCATGACACCGTCACGGTCCCTGCTCTCGGGCTTGCAACGATGGCAGGGTCAAGCGAAAGATTCGGAGGAAAGGGCGCTTGACCTTGCCACGCTGGCAAGCTCCATCTTCCGCCGCTGGAAAGACCGGAGACCTCCCATGATGAAATTCATTCTGCCCGACATGAGTTGCGGCCATTGTGTTGCAACCGTTACAAAAGCCGTGAAATCTCTCGATCCAGCCGCCGAGGTGAACGTCGATCTCGCCAGCAAGGCGGTGTCGGTGGAGACCACGGCGCCGCGCGCCGCGGTGGCCAAGCGTTTGGAGGAGGCGGGCTATCCTGACAGCACGGGCTGAATTCCACTCCCCCATCGGCTTTCTGTTTCGCTTTGCCGCAACTTCGGCTAGCCTTTGCAGCCAGTGACCGGAGTTCCCGTGCAGGAAGAAGAACCGCCGTACCCGAAGCGTGCCGGGAGCGACAATCCAAAACCGAAGCCGAGCCGGCTGTCGGAAATCGTGAAGTCCATCGACACCAGCGAGGACGTGACCATCGGCGCGCTGGTCGATTCGCTGGGCGAGCGGGCCTTCGGCGCGCTGATGTTCATCTTCGCCGTGCCGAACATCATCCCGACGCCGCCCGGCACCTCGGCCATCCTCGGCCTGCCGCTCATCATCCTCACCTGGCAGCTGATGATCGGCCGGCAGTCGCTTTGGCTTCCCGAGGCGATCCGCAAGCGGCGCATCTCGCGTGAGGTCCTCGGAAGCTTCGTTTCCAAGATGACCCCCATCATGAGCAAGATCGAGCGCGTGCTGAAGCCGCGCTTCGGGCTCGTCGTCTCCTCCGACCTCGCGGAGCGGATGATCGGCCTCGTCACCTTCGCCTTGTCGCTCGTTCTGTTCCTGCCGATCCCGCTCAACAACATGCTGCCCGCCGCCGCCATCAGCTGCATCGCGCTGGGGCTCGCGGAACGGGACGGCGTGGCGGTCGTGGTCGGTTATCTGCTTGGCGCGGCATCGGTCGCGGTGCTGGCGCTGATCTCCTCCGCGCTCTACATCGGCGTCATGGCCTTCTTCCGGGCGCTGTTCGGCATGTGAGCCGGGCCCCCAACGCTTCCCCTGCTCCGCCAATCCTGCTATCCGGCCCTCACTGCCCGCTTTCGTGAAGGAAACCGCCGCCTTGTCTTCTCCCGTTATGACCGTGATGACCGCCGCCGTCCGCAAGGCGGCCCGCACGCTGCAGCGCGACTATGGCGAGCTCGCCAATCTCCAGGTGTCCCAGAAGGGCCCGGGCGACTATGTGACGGCCGCCGACAAGCGCTGCGACAAGATCCTGCGCGAGGAGCTTGCCAAGGCGCGGCCCGGCTATGCCTTCCTGACGGAGGAAACCGGCGTCGTCGCCGGCACGGACCCTGACCACCGCTTCATCATCGATCCGATCGACGGCACCATGAACTTCATGCATGCGGTGCCGCTCTTCGCCATCACCCTGGCGCTCGAGCGCAAGAACGAGCTGGTCGCGGCCATCACCTACAATCCGATCACCGACGAGATGTACACGGCGGAAAAGGGCGGCGGCGCCTTCCTCAACAACAAGCGCCTGCGCGTTGCCCAGCGCCGCGACATCCACGACACGCTGGTGAGCTATGAGGTGCCGCACCGTGGCGGCAAGGACCTGCCCCTGTCGCGCGCCGAAATCTCGGTGCTGCAGGCGCGCGTCGTCGGCATCCGCGGGCCGGGTTCCGCGGCCCTGTCGCTCGCCTATGTGGCGGCGGGCCGCTTCGACGCCATGATCTGCCGCAACCTGAACCAGTGGGACATCGCCGCCGGCATCCTGCTGGTGAAGGAAGCCGGCGGCTTCGTCGCCGATCCCGACGGCGAGAAGAGCCCGATGGAAACCGGCAACATCCTTGCCACCAATGCCGACCTCCTGCCGCAGTTCAAGGACGCCTTGGCAAAGGCGCGGGAGGCCTGAATCGAAGGCGTCACCCCGGCGCAAGACAGTTTGAACCTGGGAGAGCGAACATGACTGAGCTTCACTGGAAATCCGCCGCGAAACTGGTCAAGGGCTATGCCCGCAAGAAGTTCTCCCCCGTCGAGGCCACCAAGG
>JADCDC010000396.1 GCA_020252385.1 Aestuariivirga sp. | reverse complement strand
CGGCCATAGAACTCGCGGCTGCCAAGGATGCGCGAGACGGGTTCGCGCCCCTCCCGCCTGCGGAGGAACTCAGCGAATCGCTCGCGCGCGGCGGCATCGATGCGGCGCTCCGGGTCGATCGCGAGGTCTTCGCGGGTGAGGCCGGCGGCCGCCTGCAGGAGGAGCCTCGCATCAAGCTCCGGCGTGTCGCAGCCGGCACGCCTCAGGCGCTGGACGGCCGCGGCGAGGAGCGGCCTTGCCTCCTCAGGCGGCATTGTCCGCTTGGGCCAGAAGCTCCGCCTGGTGGTGCGTCATCAGCGCCTGCACCATCTCCTCGAGTGCGGGGCCCTCGATGATCTGGTCGAGCTTGTAGAGGGTGAGGTTGATGCGGTGATCAGTGCAGCGCCCCTGCGGGAAGTTATAGGTGCGGATGCGCTCCGAGCGGTCGCCCGAACCCACCTGGTCCTTGCGCGAGGCGGAGCGTTCGGAATCGATGCGCTGCCGCTCGATCTCGTAGAGCCTGGCGCGCAACAGCTTCATCGCCGCGTTCTTGTTCTTGAGCTGGGACTTCTCGGTCTGCTGGGCCACCGCGATGCCCGTCGGGATATGGGTGATGCGCACCGCCGAGTCGGTGGTGTTGACCGACTGCCCGCCGGGGCCTGAGGAGCGGTAGACGTCGATCCTCAGGTCCTTGTCCTCGATCTTGATGTCGACGTCCTCGGCCTCGGGCAGCACGGCGACGGTGGCCGCCGAGGTGTGGATGCGGCCCTGCGTTTCGGTCGCCGGCACGCGCTGCACGCGGTGCACACCCGATTCGAACTTCAGATGCGCGAAGGCGCCCGCGCCATAGATGTTGGCGATCACTTCCTTGTAGCCGCCGTGCTCGCCCTCCGACGCCGAGATCACCTCGACCCGCCAGCCCTTCGACGCCGCATAGCGCTGGTACATGCGGAACAAATCGCCCGCGAAAATCGCCGCCTCGTCGCCGCCCGTTCCGGCCCTGAGCTCGAGGATCACGTTCTTGTCGTCCGCCGCATCCTTGGGAAGGAGCAGGATGCGCATCTCGTGCTCGAGCTGGCCGATCCTTTCCTCCAATGCCGGCCGCTCGGCCTCTGCCATCTCCGCGAACTCGCCGCCGGACTTCATCATGTCTTCGAGGTCGCGGCGCTCGTCATAGGCCTTGCGCAGCTCGCGCGCCTTCTTCGCCGCGGGCTCGACCTCGGCATATTCCTTCGACAGCCTGACGAAGGCATCGCCCGCCACAGATCCGGACGACATGTCGTGTTCGACGGTGGCGAAGCGCTGGATGATGCGGTCGAGCTTTTCAAGCGGGATTGCGGACATGGGCCGGGCTTCTAGCCCATGGCCCGGCCGGTTGGAAGTCTCTCAGCCACGCGCCGCGGTATCGAACAGGATGGTGACGGGCCCGTCATTCACCAGCGCCACCTTCATGTCGGCGCCGAACACGCCGGTCTCGACACGAAGGCCCTCGGCCCTGAGCACCGCGCAGAACTGCTCATAGAGGCGCTCGCCAAGATCCGCCGGAGCGGCGGCGGAGAAGCCGGGGCGGTTGCCACTTTCCATGCCCTGGGCCGCGAGGGTGAACTGGCTCACTGCCAGCACCGCGCCCTCGACGGCGGCGAGCGGCAGGTTCATCTTGCCGGCCTCATCACGGAAAATGCGCAGCGCCGCGATCTTGCGGGCGAGCCTTGCCGCCTCGGCCTCCGTGTCGCCCGCCATGGCACAGACGAGAACGAGAAAGCCACGGCCGATGGCGCCGGTGATCCGGCCATCGACCGTGACGGAGGCTTCGGAAACCCTCTGGACGACGGCGCGCAAGGCTTGTCCTGCGTCAGCCCTCGAAGGACTTGAGGTCGAGCGGGCGGCCGACCAGGATCTCGCCCGGCGTGCCGAGAATGCCCTTCTCCTCGCCATCGATCATGTAGCTGAGGAGGCCGCCGTCGCGCGCGATGACGACGAGGCCGTCGCGGTTCGGCACGCGGTAGGTGTCGCCCTTCATCAGCATCTGGGTCATGACCACATTGCCCTGGGCATCCTCGATCCGGACCCAGACCGGGGCCTTGGCCTTGAGGGTGAGGCGGCTTTCGCCGTTGCCCGTGCCGAATTCCCGGCCCTCGCTGGTGATCGCCACGTCATTGGCGGAGGCCATGGCCTCGAGCGCCTTGGCATCGGCGGGGGCTGCACCCGGAACGGTCTGCTCGATGAGCGAGGTGATGCCGTCGAGCCCGGTGCCGACGAGGTCATCCTCGCCTGCCTGGGCCTGCTGGCCCGCCGGAGATTCCTCCTCGGGCATGGGCTGTTCGCCGACGCTGACGGCGGCGGTCTCGGGACCGGTGGAAGCGGTGGGCATCGGATCGGCGTCGGGCAGCGGCGGTGCGGGCGGACCGCTGTCCGCCTGCTGGGCCTCGCCCTGGGAGGGGGTGTCACCGCTCGGGGCCATCAGATAGTAGCTGGCGCCGGCGAAGAGCAGCATGGCGGCGGCCAGCGAGGCGACGAGGCCACCTGTGCCGCCGCGCATGCCGGCAAGCTTGAACGCGGGCAGTTTCGGCAGCCGCCCGAAGGCCAGGATCTTGGCGCTCGACAGGGGCCCCGGATTGGCCGGATGGCGCGGCTCGGCGGCGAGCGGCGGCACCGGCAGGAAGCGTGCATAGTGCTCGACCAGCGGTTCGGGGTCGAAGCCTAAGAACTGGGCGTAGGCGCCGATCATCTCGAGCGCTTCGAGGCGCTCGGGCATGCAGGTCATGTCGCCATATTCGATGGCCTGGAGATGGTAGGGATGGATGCCCGAGGCTTCGCCCGCCTCCTCCAGCGTGAGGCCGCGTGCCTCGCGCTCGCGCTCCAGGTACCAGCCGGCTTCGCCCGCCGGGTCCGTCTCGCCATCGGGCTTTTCCCGCATGGCATGCCCGGCCGGGGCCTCCTCCGGGTATCCGGCTTCCAGCTCCGGCTGCCCTTCGGGCTGCAGGTCGGTCACGGATTGCGGTTCGGCTGATCCGGTAAGCTCGATGCTGTTGTCACGCATGTTACCACTCTCGGGCACTGATGGGGTTGAGGGCCCCTTCGCGGAGCTTTTCCCAGAACAATGACCGAGAATGGTGAATGGGAAGCTAACGCCGGCCTTGCGCCAGGCTGGCGCGAGGCTGGAGTCACGGGTGCTGGCG
>JADCDC010000395.1 GCA_020252385.1 Aestuariivirga sp. | reverse complement strand
GTGTTGGTGACCGTGATGCCGCGGGAGAGTGCCGTCTCGACGTCGATGTTGTCGACACCATTGCCGAAATTGGCGATCAGCTTCAGCTGCTCGCCTGCCTGCATCAGCACCGCCTTGTCGATCCGGTCGGTGACGGTGGGAACGAGCACCTCCGCCGTCTTCACCGCCTCCACCAGTTCCGCCTTGCCCATCGGCTCGTCCGTGGCGTTGAGCCTGGTGTTGAACAGCTCCATCATCCTCGTCTCGACGACGTCGGGCAGCTTGCGGGTGACGACGACGAGGGGCTTGCGCTTGCTCATGCGGGAATCCTGGCTCCGGTCCAAAGGCTCAACACAATCTTAACTCCCAGGGATCAATCCTGCCATCAATCCATGTCGGTTCCTCCGTTGGCACAGGTGGGCGCGTGGTGTAAACTGGCTTTGTGTCGAACAGGGCGCCGGCCGGACAGAGCGGGGCGCGGAGGTTGTCGGTGCCCTTGGAGGAATTCAGAGATCATGGCGGGAAGTCCGGCCCGTAAGCGGCGGTTAGGCTCCATCATTCTGAGCATTGCCTGCATCGGCGTGGCGGCGGCCGTCGGCTGGTCGGTGCTGGGCGACCGGCCCGATTCGCAGGCCAACGCCGCCCCAGGCGAGGTTACGGGCTCGATCGGGGAGGCGGCACCGCGGCCGCTGGGGCCGTCCGGCCTGCCCATTCCGCGTTTTGTCTCGCTCAAGGCCGAAAAGGTCAATGTGCGGCGCGGACCCTCGAGCGATCATCCGGTTTCATGGGTGTTCCAGCGGAAGGGGCTGCCGGTTGAGATCGTCGCCGAATTCGAGAACTGGCGGCGGGTGCGCGATTCGGACGGCGAGGAAGGCTGGATCCTGCAGAACATGCTCTCGGGCAAGCGCACCGCCGTGATCGCGCCCTGGAAGCAGGGACAGGCCGTGCCGCTGCACCGCGCGGCAAGCCCCGGCGCCCCCCTCGTGGCGCGGGTGAGTGCTGGCGTGGTGAGCGACGTCACGGGCTGTGACGGCGAATGGTGCGAGGTTGTGGCGGGCGGCTATGACGGCTTCGTCGAGCAGACCCAGCTGTGGGGCGTTTACCCCGGCGAGAAGGTGGACTGAGGGACTTTTCCTCAGCTGCCGAAACCGTCCCAGAACGCCTTTGCCCTGGCGAAGAAGCCTTCCGACTCCGGGCTGTTGTTGCGCGCTTCCTTCTCGAATTCCTTGAGAAGCTCGCGCTGGCGGCGGCTGAGGTTGACCGGCGTCTCGACCGCCACCTGAATGTACATGTCGCCCGTCTGCGAGGAGCGCAGCACCGGCATGCCCTTGCTCTTGAGGCGGAACTGCTTGCCGGTCTGGGTGCCTTCGGGGATCGAGACGCGCGCCTTCTTGCCGTCGATGGTCGGCACCTCGATCTCGCCGCCCATGGCGGCGGTGGTCATCGATACCGGCACCTTGCAGAACAGATCCGCCCCGTCGCGCTGGAAGAACTCGTGCGGCTTGACGGAGAGGAAGATGTAGAGATCGCCCGACGGCCCACCGCGCAGGCCCGCCTCGCCTTCGTTCGCGAGCCTGATGCGCGTGCCGTCCTCCACACCCGCCGGAATGTTGACGGAGAGGGTCCGCTCCTTTGTCACCCGCCCCTGGCCGCCGCAGGCGGTGCAGGGATCGGAGATCACCTGGCCGCGGCCCTGGCAGGTGGGGCAGGTGCGCTCCACCGTGAAGAAGCCGGACTGCGAGCGCACGGCACCCTGCCCGCCGCAGGTGCCGCAGGTCTTGGGTGAGGAGCCCGGCTTCGCGCCGGAGCCGTTGCAGGTGTCGCAGGAGACGGAGGACGGCACGCGGATCTGCGCCGTCTTGCCGGTGAAGGCTTCCGTCAGGCTGATGTCCATGTTGTAGCGGAGGTCGGCGCCGCGTGCGGCACCCGTGCCGCCTCGGCCGCCAGCGCCGCGCCGGCCGCGTCCGCCGCCGCCCATGAAGTCGCCGAACAGGTCCTCGAAGATGTCGGACATCGAGGAATTGAACTCCGGACCGAAGCCAGCACCTCCGGGGCCCCGTCCGCCGCCGCCATTCTCGAAGGCCTGGTGGCCGAAGCGGTCATAGGCGGCCTTCTTCTGCGGGTCCTTGAGGACGTCATAGGCCTCGTTGATTTCCTTGAACTTGGCCTCGGCCGTCTTGTCGCCCGGGTTGGCGTCGGGGTGGAACTGCTTGGCGAGCTTGCGATAGGCGGCTTTCAGATCCTTCTCGTCGGCCGATTTGCCGACGCCCAGAACTTCGTAAAAGTCGCGCTTGGCCATGAATGAACACCGATCACGGGTTGCCGCCCCTCGGATCCCGCTCGCTCAGGCGAGAGGACTTCAGGGCGAAGAAAATGGTTGGACGGATATAACAGAACCCCGCCCCGCGGTGCGAGCCCCGGAAAGGCAGGCCACGTGAAGCGGGGTTCCTTGTGTCACCGGACGTCAGACCTTCTTGTCGTCGTCCTTCACTTCCTCGAAGTCGGCATCGACGACATCGTCGCCGGAGCCGCCAGCCTGACCCGCATCGCGGCGGGCATCTGCTTCGGCGGTGGACTGCTGCGACTTGTACATCGCCTCGCCGAGCTTCATCGCGGCCTGGGCCAGCGCGTTGGTCTTCTCCTTCACCGCATCGGCGTCATCGCCCTCAAGCGCGGACTTGAGGTCCGCGATCGCCGCCTCGATCGCCGACTTGTCGGCGGCCGAGACCTTGTCGCCATATTCGGCGAGCGACTTGGACGTCGAGTGGATCAGGGCCTCGCCGTGGTTCTTGGCCTCGACCAGCTCCTTGCGCTTCTTGTCCTCGGCGGCATTGGCTTCCGCTTCCTTGACCATCTTCTGGATCTCGGCGTCGCTGAGGCCGCCCGAGGCCTGGATACGGATCTGCTGCTCCTTGTTCGTCGCCTTGTCCTTGGCGGACACATTGACGATGCCGTTGGCGTCGATGTCGAAGGTCACCTCGACCTGGGGAATGCCGCGCGGTGCCGGCGGAATGCCCATCAGGTCGAACTGGCCCAGCATCTTGTTGTCGGCCGCCATCTCGCGCTCGCCCTGGAAGACGCGGATGGTCACGGCCGTCTGGTTGTCGTCAGCGGTTGAGAACACCTGGCTCTTCTTGGTGGGGATCGTGGTGTTGCGGTCGATGAGGCGGGTGAACACGCCACCCAGCGTCTCGATGCCGAGCGACAGCGGCGTCACGTCCAGCAGCAGCACGTCCTTCACTTCGCCCTTGAGCACGCCCGCCTGGATCGCGGCACCGATGGCCACGACTTCATCCGGGTTCACACCTTTGTGCGGCTCCTTGCCGAAGAACTGCTTCACCACCTCGATGACTTTCGGCATGCGCGTCATGCCGCCGACGAGGATGACCTCGTCGACCTGGCCTGCGGTGAGGCCGGCATCCTTGAGCGCGGCACGGCACGGATCGATGGTCTTCTGGATGAGATCATCGACCAGCGCTTCGAGCTTGGCACGGGTGAGCTTGATCGTCAGATGCTTCGGACCTGACGCATCGGCCGTGATGAAGGGCAGGTTGATCTCGGTCTGGGCGCCGGAAGAAAGTTCGATCTTGGCCTTCTCGGCTGCTTCCCTCAGCCGCTGCAGGGCCAGCTTGTCCTTGCGGAGGTCAATGCCCTGCTCCTTCTTGAACTCGTCGGCGAGGTAATCGACGATGCGCATGTCGAAGTCTTCACCGCCGAGGAAGGTGTCACCGTTCGTCGACTTCACCTCGAACACGCCGTCACCGATCTCGAGGATCGACACGTCGAAGGTGCCGCCGCCCAAGTCATAGACCGCAATGGTGCCGGCTTCCTTCTTGTCGAGGCCATAGGCCAGAGCAGCCGCCGTCGGCTCGTTGATGATGCGCAGCACCTCGAGGCCGGCGATCTTGCCGGCGTCCTTGGTGGCCTGGCGCTGGGAGTCGTTGAAATAGGCGGGAACCGTGATGACGGCCTGCGTGACCGGCTCGCCGAGGTAGCGCTCCGCCGTTTCCTTCATCTTGGTCAGCGTGTAGGCGGAAATCTGCGAAGGCGAATATTTCTTGCCGCGGCTCTCGACCCAGGCGTCGCCGTTGTCGGCCTTGACGATGTTGTAGGGGACGAGCTTCTTGTCCTTCGCCACCATGGGATCGTCCATGCGGCGGCCGATCAGGCGCTTGATCGCGAAGAAGGTGTTCTCGGGGTTGGTCACCGCCTGGCGCTTGGCCGGCTGGCCGACGAGGGTTTCCCCGTCTGCGTTGAAGGCCACGATCGAGGGGGTGGTGCGGGCACCTTCCGCGTTCTCGATCACCTTCGGGTTCTTGCCTTCGATCACCGCCACGCAGGAGTTGGTGGTGCCGAGGTCGATACCAATCACTTTCGCCATCTTGATCCTCCAATTGGCAGGCGGAACTGGGCGAGCCCGTCAAGGCACTTGCCCGACCCCGGTTCAAGGGGGGTCCGCCTCCTGATTCAGATATGGGTCC
>JADCDC010000394.1 GCA_020252385.1 Aestuariivirga sp. | reverse complement strand
CTTGCGCATGCCGTCCATGTCGTCCGAGAAGCAGAGGAGCCTCGTCGGGATCTCGCAGAGGAGTTCGAAGGCGCGCCTCACCATGGTGGTGCGCGCCACCTCGCCGAAGGTGCCGATGTGGGGAAGGCCCGAAGGGCCGTAACCGGTCTCGAACAAAACCTCCGTCTTGCCGGTGCGCTTGACGCGCGCCACGAGCTTCCGGGCTTCCTCGAAAGGCCAGGCCTTGCTGGTTTCGGCGGCGGCGCGAAGGGCGGGATCGGCGGTCATGAGAACAGGATTTCCGGACTGAAGGTGAGGCGGGTTCTTTAGGGAGGAGAGGCCGCCCGGTCAATGTCAGGAGGCAAGTTCAGAGAGAATGAGGCCCAGCGTGACCAGGGCACCCAGCAACCCCGCCCAGCGCCAGCGCCTGAGGCCGGGGGGCGCCTCCGGGCGCCGGCCAATCAGGAACAGGCTGGCGTTGACCAGGGTGAAGATCACCAGAATCACGAAGCTCGTCATCTCGGCGAGGCTGATGAGCGGCACGGTGAGGGCGAGAAGCCCGATCAGTGCTGTGAACAGCAGGATGGCGGCGATGGGCGTCTGGCGTCGGGGGTGCAGCCGGCCGAGCAGGGGCGGCATCATCCCCTCCCCCGCCATGCCATAGAGAACGCGGCTCGCCATCACGATCTGCACGAGAATGCCGTTCACCATGGCGATCGAGGCCATGGCGGCGATCACCGCAGCCGGCTGGCCGGTCGTTCCCTCGAACAGCACGGCGAGCGGAGCCTTGCTCTCGACCAGCGCGGCCCTGTCGGCGTAGGCGGCCGCCACGGCGGCGGCGAGCGCATAGATCGTGACCGATATGACGAGCGTCAGGATCACCGCCCGGGGGATGACACGGGCTGCGTCCTCCGTCTCCTCCGCCATATTGACGATGTTCTCGAAGCCGATGAAGGCGAAGAAGGCGAGGAAGCTGCCCGCCAGCACGGCCGACCACTGCGCGCCCTCCTGAGGCGGCGCCAGCACCGTCCACAAGGCGCCCGAGGAGACGGCGGCGGGCAGCCCGGCGGCGATGACGATGAGCAGCGTTCCAACCTCGAGTGCCGTGATCAGCGCCGCCGCCGCGACACTCTCCTTCACGCCGGCAATGGCGATCGCGCACAGCGCAACCAGCACGCCGGCAAGTGCTGCCCATTCGGGAACTCCCGAAAAGCTCGCCACATAGCGCGCGAAGGCAAGCGAGATGACGGACGCCGCCATCAGCGCGGTCAGAAGCAGCGCATAGCCGACGAGGCGGCCCGCTAGCGGGCCGATCCCCTCCTTCACATAGATCACCTCGCCCGCCGCACGCGGATAGGCGGCGGACAGCGCCGCAAAGGACAGTGCCGTGAAACCCGCGACGACCCCCGCCACCGCGAAGGACCACGGCGCATGATCGCCCGCGATCCCGATGATCTCGCCGATCAGGGCGAAGATCCCCGCACCCACCGTGACGCCCACGCCATAGAACACAAGCCACGGCAGGCTCAGAACCCGCCGGAGCTGCGGGGTGGCGCTGGCTTCAGCCAAGATATTTCTTGAAGAACGCCACGGTGCGGCTCCAGGCCAGGTCCGCTGCGTCCTTGTTGTAGCGCGCGGCATTGGTGTCGTTGTTGAAGGCGTGATTGGCGCCCTCATACATGTGGAGTTCGAAGACCTTGCCATTGGCCTTCAGGGCTGCCTCGTAATCCGCGATCCCAGCATTGATGCGCTCGTCGAGTCCCGCGTAGTGGAGGAGCAGCGGGGCCGCGATCTTCGGAACCTCCGCGGCCGGGGCCTGGCGGCCGTAATAGGCGACGCCCGCCTTGAGGTTCGGGTCACCCGACACGGCCAGCGCATTGACGGCACCGCCACCCCAGCAGAAGCCCACCGCACCCACCTTGCCGCTGGAGCCTTGAATCGTGGCGAGCGCGGCGATGGCGGCGCGGCTGAAGGCCAGGGCATCCTCGGGCTTCAGTGCCCCGATCATCTCGCGGGCCTTCTCCTCGTCGGCGGGCGTTCCGCCGGCTGCGGTGAGATAGTCGCCCCCGAAGGCGATGAAGCCTTCCTTGGCCATGCGCCGCGTCACGTCCTTGATGTGCGGGTTGAGGCCACGGTTCTCGTGGATCACCAGCACGGCGGGATATGTGCCCTGTGCGGCGGGCCTCACCAGATAGCCCTTGATGCCGGGGGCGATCTCCACCGTCTCCGTCACGATGGCGGGATCGTTTTCGGGTACGAGTTCGGCCCTGGCGTAATTGTTCTCGAGTGCGGGCAGCAGCGCCAGTGCCGCCGCGGAGGACCCCGCGAGCAGGCTCAGCCGCTCCAGGAAGTCACGGCGGTTCATGCTGCCGTGGGTGTAGCGGTCGAAGAGATCGATGAATTTCTGGTCCATGTCGTCCGTTCCTCTTCCGTTCAGACCGTCCTCTCTTTAAACCTGCCTGCAAGGCAACAGGATGACAATGGATTCTCTCCCTCCAACCGCCGTGGCATCTGGCATGGGCGCGATCATCGGCGGCGAGCCGATGGAGCCGGCGCACGCCCTCGTTGCACTGGCGGCGAGGCCACATCTCATCTGCCATTCGGCCTTCCTGATCGAGCGGCTGGGCGTTGCGGCACAAGCACCACGCAGCGCCGTCAGGGCGGCGCGCGAGCAGCGCCACTTCGACGTGGCCGAACTCTTCGCCTTCGTCTGCCCGGCCCGCTTTGCGACACCCACGCCTACGGGGCTGGCGCGGTCGCTGGCGCTGGAACCCGGCGCCGATGATGCCGAGACATTGCAGCTCATCGCCGCGGACCTGCTGGCGCGGCTCACGGCCCGGCACTATCCGCTGATCCGCGAGAGCGCGGAGAATGCCAGCTTCCTGGCGCGCGCCAACTGGCCCTGGGCCAGAAGCGTGCTGGAAGCGCTGATGAAGGCCAACCCGAAGCTCGACGTGGGATCCTTCGTCACCGGCCTCAACGCCTGGGACCGGGTGGAGGAATGGGAGGAGGACGGCGGCCGCCCGCCCGGCCGGCAGGATCCCGTCTCGCCCGATGAGGCGCAGCGCTATCTCAGCGAGATCCTCGGCAGCGACTCCGAAAGGCGGGAGTCGCAGGCGGCCTATGCCGGGGCCGCGACCTTCGCCTTCCAGCCGCGCCAGTCGAAGGAGATCAACAACATCCTCCTCGCCGAGGCGGGCACGGGGCTCGGAAAGACGCTGGGCTACCTGGCGCCGGCCTAT
>JADCDC010000393.1 GCA_020252385.1 Aestuariivirga sp. | reverse complement strand
TGAGCCACCCCCTCACCCTGCCCTCTCCCCCACATGCGTGGGGGCGAGGAATGCTTGTGGTCAGGGGGACTTCAGGGCTTCCTCGAGGCGCATGATGGCGTCGGTGACGGTCTGGCGGCGGTCGAGGTTCAGGGCGTCGGCCTGGCGGAGCGAGGAATTGATGTCCTCATGCGCGGCGGCGAGTGCCGCACCACCGCCGGAAAGGCCGGCGGCGCGGGCCTGTTCCCCCGTCCAGCCCAGCAGAAGGTCGCAGAACATCTCGTAATCCTCCGCCGTTGCCCGGCCGGAGAAGTGGGCGGCGACCTCGACCGCGGTGGCGGGCGAGAGCTTCGGGCGCTTGAGGAAGGCCGCGAAGGCGGCCGCGCCGATCGAGCCCATGAGTTCCAGCGCCCTGCCCGGGCTGCCGCGCGCGAGGTCAGCTGCTTCCCGCATCGCCCCCTCCTCCGCCTCGACGGCCTCGGGCGGCAGGCCGCGCAGCACGGCGAGCGTCTGTTACGTGCTCAGCGCCGCAAGGGGCAGTTCGAGACAGCGCGAGCGGATGGTGCGGAGCAGCCGGCCCGGCTGGTGGCAGACGATCAGGAAGACCGATTGCCGGGGCGGCTCCTCGACGAGCTTCAGAAGCGCATTGGCGGATGCGGCGTTGAGTTCATCCGCGCTGTCGACGATGGCGACGCGCCAGCCGCCGCCCGCCGCGGTCTGGCCGAAGAAGCCCTGGGCTTCGCGCGCATCGTCGACCGCGATCTCGGTCTTGAGGCGCTTGGCGCGCTGGTCGACGGCGCGCTCGATGACGAGGAGGCCCGGATGCGCACCGGCCGCCACCTGGCGGAAGGCGGGCGCCTCGGGCGCCACATGAAGGCTGCGGTGCGCCCGCGCCGCCTGCGGCGTGGGGTTCTGGAACAGGAACTTCGCCAGCCGGTAGGCGAGCGTCGCCTTGCCGATGCCGCGCGGGCCCGAGATCAGCCAGGCATGATGCAGCTTTCCCGACCGGAAGGCACTGAGCAGCCGCTCCTCGGCGGCGGCGTGGCCGACGAGCGCCGTGGCGCGGCGTGGATGCCACGCGACATCGCGGGGGTCCTTGAACTCCTCCGCCATCACAGCACCCCGCTGACGATGGCCCAGACATCTTCCGCCACGATGTCCATGTCCTGGGCCGCATCGACCAGGCGGCAGCGCTTCGGGTCGCGGCGCAGGATGTCGAGGAAGCCCTCGCGCAGCCTGCGGTGAAAGGCCGGGCCCTTGCGCTCATACCGATCCTCGGCCGCGGCATCGCCCCGGGCTGAGGCGCGCGCCAGACCGATGGCGGGATCGAGATCGAAGACCAGCGTCAGCGCCGGCCGCGTCTCGCCGACGATCGCGCGCTCAAGTGCGTCGATGAAGGCAAAGTCGACGCCGCCGGCATAGCCCTGGTAGGCGCGGGTCGAATCCATGAAGCGGTCGCACAGCACGGTGCGGCCTGCGGCCAGCGCGGGGCGGATCACCTGGGACAGGTGCTGTTCGCGGGCGGCGTAATTGAGAAGCGCTTCCGATTGCGGCGTCCAGCGCGCGACGTCGCCCGAGACAAGGAGAGCGCGGATCGCCTCCGCCTCCGGCGTGCCGCCGGGCTCGCGCGTCGTCAGCACGTCGCGGCCCTCGCCCAATAGGCGGGTGGCGAGACGCTTTATCTGCGTGGACTTGCCGGTGCCCTCGCCCCCCTCGAAACTGATGAACAGTCCCGCCACGGCGCTAGCTTCCGAAGATCATGATGAAGACGGAATCAAGGGCGCGCGACCACATGGAGGGATCCTCCGGCACGGGGGCCGCCGTCACCACCGGTACCTCCGCCACCGTGATGCCATCGACGATGAAGCGCACCTTGCCCACCTCCTGCCCGGCCTCCACCGGGGCCATGAGGGGGCCGTTGTAGGCGAGCTTCACCTCGGCCACTTCCTCCTCCTCGGCGGTGAGCGCCACGCGCACGCTTTGCGCCGCGAGCAGTGGCACGTTGCGTTCGGTCCCGCCCCAGACGCGCGCCTGACCCACACGGTCGCCCTGCGCATAGACATCGACGCTGCGGAACTGGCGGAAGCCCCAGTCGAGCAGGCTCTGCGCCTCCTGGCGGCGCTCGGCGATGCTGCCCAGCCCCGCGATGACCATGATCAGGCGGCGCCCGTCGCGCTCGGCCGAGCCCACGAGGCCATAGCCCGATTCCCGCGTGTAGCCGGTCTTCATGCCGTCCGCTCCAGGATAGTCCTTGAGCAGCGGATTGCGGTTCTGCTGGGTGATGCCGTTCCAGGTGAATTCCGGCATCGAGTAATAGCGGTAGTATTCGGGAAAGCGCGTGATGATGTGACGGGCGAGGACCGAGAGATCGCGCACGCTCATGCGATGTTCGGGATCAGGAAGCCCGGTGGCGTTGCGGAAGGTGGCGCCGGTCGCGCCAAGCTCGCGCGCCCGCGCCGTCATGCGCTGGGCGAAGGCCTCCTCGCTTCCCGCCATCGCCGTGGCAATCACGATGCAGGCGTCATTGGCGGAATGGACGATCGCACCCTTGATCAGGTCCTCGAGCCGGATCGAGGAGTTGAGCTCGGCATACATTGTGGAGCCGCCGGACATGGCGCCGCCGCGCCGCCAGGCATCCTCGCTGACGGTGAACTGCTGGTCGAGCGTGAGGCTTCCCGCCTTCAGCGCCTCGAACACCATGATCATGGTCATGAGCTTGCTCATGCTGGCAGGCGGCACGGGGGTGTCGGCATCCTTCTCGAACAGCACCCTGCCGGTGCGGGCGTCGATAAGGATGGCCTGGGTCGCCCGCGTCTCATAGCTGTCCTGCGCGGGGGCTGGCGCGGAAAAGGCCAATAGCGCCAGAAGGCAGGCGAGCGGGCCCGTGGCCAGGAGGCGGCGCAGGGTCAACAGGAGTGTCATGCCTCCGAGGCTAGGGTGCTTCGGCCGCGAAATCAACGTGGAGAGAAAGGCTAGTCGAGTGCCGCCTGGACCGATTCGTTGCGGATCAGGCGGGCATCGCCGAAGCCGGCCGTCTGGGCATCGATCAGGGCCGTCTGGGCATCCTCGGAACTGGAGATGGGGCCAAGCCGTACGCGGTAGACGGGGCCGGCGGCCCCCGAGAGCTCGATGAACTGCACGGGCCAGACGGCGGCGAACTGATCCCTCACCCGGGCCGCGTTCTCGCCATCCGCGAAGGAGCCGAGCTGCACGAAATAGGTGACCACGGTTGCGGCGGGTTCGGCCGGGGCCTCCGCGGCGGGAGGTGCTTCCGGCGTGAAGGCGGCGGTTTCATACTGCGGCTCGGCGGGCGGCGCCTTCTTCTTCGGCTTTGCCTTGGCGACCTGCACCGTGTCGGGCTTGGTCTTGCCCTTGCGGCGGTCGGCGGCAGCGATCATCTTGCGCATCGGCGTGCCGCGATCGAGTTCCTTGTTCATGGCCATGAGGTGGGAGCCATTGTCCTCAAGGGGCGCGCGGCCGATGTACTGAACGCGCACCTGGGCCTTGCCCTTGTTCTTGAAGTCGAGCACTTCCGCCGTGCGCTTCGAGAGATCGATGATGCGGGTGCCGACGAAGGGACCGCGATCGTTGAGGCGGACCACCACCTCGCGGCCATTCTCGAGATTGGTGACCTTGACATAGCTCGGCAGCGGCAGGGTCGGATGGGCGGCGGTGAGCCTGTTCATGTCGAACCATTCGCCATTCGACGTCTTGCGCCGGTTGAAGGCCTCGCCATACCAGGAGGCGACACCCTTCTTGTCGTAGTTGGGCTGCTCCTTCGGCTCGAACCAGCGGCCCGCCACCTGATAGGGCTTGCCGACGTGATAGCGACCCCCGCCCCACGGCACCTCGCCCTTGCCCGGATAATAGGGGCTGCCCTTGCCGGCAAAGGGATCCTGCTTCGCCTGCTGCTTGCCCGAGGACGAACACCCCGCGAGCGCAAGGCCCACGGCCAGGAGAACCACGGCGTTCCTGACGAACCTGAACATGTCTTCCCACTCCGCCTGCCGGGACGAGCCTCTCCGGTCGCGTGATCGCAATCCCTCAAAGGCAGAATTTGCGTGGGCGGGCGTAAACGTTGCGTTGGGAAGTGTGGTTAACGAGGCCTAATTCGTGGCCTGGCCGGGCTTGGCGGCAGGTTCGGCCGACTTTGCCTCGAGCCGCGCGATGTTCTGCTGCGCCTTGTCGTTTCCGGCGGCGAGCGAGCGGCGGTAGAGATCGAGGGCGCGCGCACGGTCTGCGGCCGTGCCCCAGCCCATCTCATACATGCCGCCGAGGTTGTTGAGGCCCCAGGCATCGTTCTGGGCCGCCGCACTCTCGAACAGCTTGAAGGCGCGCGCCAGATCGCGCGTGACACCCTTGCCCTCGAGATAGAGCATGCCGAGATTGTTCTCGGCATCGGCCAGCTTGAGATCGGCCGCCTTGCCATACCATTCCGCCGCCTTGGCGAGATCGGCCTCCACACCCTTGCCCTGCTGATAGGCCTGGCCCAGCGCGTTCATCGCCTGGGGATGGCCCTTGGACGCGGCGTCCTGGTAGAGCTTGACGGCGGTCGGAAGATCCTGCTTCAGCCCCTTCGCGCCGCGCGCCACGAGGCGTGCGAGGTGATACTGCGCCTCGACATTGCCCTGCAGTGCGGCCTGGCGGAACCAGCGCGCCGCCTCCGCCTCATCCACATTGACGCCCGTACCCGTCTCATAGGCGAGCCCCACCTCGAACTGCGCGTCGACGTCGCCCACCTTGGCCAGCGTCAACTGCTTGTCGAAGGGCAGTTCCTTCAGCGACTGCGCCAGCGCGGGCGCGGTTCCGCCGAGGACGAGGGCCACGGCGAGGACGGGAAGGATGCGCATATCGGACACCTACTGGACGCGGATGAATTTCATCGAGCGGCAGAACACCGCGACACAGCCATCGACACGCATGGTGTTGGCATTCTGCAGCTTCATTTCGGAACGGTAGGTCCTGCCGTCGTCTGGGTTGTAGATGGTGCCGGTCCAGTAGCCGTTG
>JADCDC010000392.1 GCA_020252385.1 Aestuariivirga sp. | reverse complement strand
GCTCGACCTCGGCTACCGCTATCGTGGCGTGGCGCTCGACGACTACGACCAGTCGCTCACCTCGCAGAACGTGCTGCTCGGCATCAACTTCGGTTTCTGATCCCGCGGTCTTCTGATCCCAAGTCAGAATACGCCAAGGGCGCCGGTCGCGAGACCGGCGCCCTTTCTCTTTCCGGCAGGACGTGACGCCGCTCAGCGCGGCAGCGTCGTCTCGCCCATCAGATATTCGTCGACCGCATGCGCCGCCTGGCGGCCCTCGCGGATCGCCCAGACGACCAGCGACTGGCCGCGCCGCATGTCGCCGGCTGAGAACACCTTCGGAATCGAAGTCTTGTAGTTCATCACATTGGCCTCGACATTACCGCGGCCGTCGAGCTTCACCTCGAGCGACTTCAGCATGCCATCATGCATCGGGTGCACGAAGCCCATGGCCAGCAGCACGAGATCGGCCTTGAGCACGAATTCCGAGCCCGGCACGTCCTTCATCTGGTGGTCGACCTTCACGCAGTGCAGCGCCTTCACCTCGCCGTTCTCGCCCGAGAAGGACTTGGTCATCACCGAGAAGTCGCGCTCGGCCCCTTCCATGTGCGAGGAAGACGTGCGCAGCTTCAGCGGCCAGTTGGGCCAGGAGAGGAGCTTGTTCTCCTTCTCCGGCGGCTTCGGCATCACCTCGAGCTGGGTCACGCTCAGCGCCCCCTGCCGCACCGAGGTGCCGATGCAGTCCGAACCCGTGTCGCCGCCGCCGATGACCACGACATGCTTGCCATTGGCCAGGATCGGCTGGTTGTCGAGCGGCGGCTCCTTGCCGACGCGGCGGTTCTGCTGCGGCAGGAAGTCCATGGCGAAGTGGATGCCGGCCAGCTCACGGCCGGGGATCGGCAGGTCACGCGGCTTCTCGGACCCGCCGGACAGGATCACGGCATCGAAGCTGTCGATCAGCTGCTTGGCATCCTGTGTCACGCCAATGTTCACGCCGTAATGGAAGGTCACACCTTCGGCCTCCATCTGCGCGATGCGCCGATCGATCAGGTGCTTCTCCATCTTGAAGTCGGGGATGCCGTAGCGCAGCAGGCCACCGGCGCGGGCGTTCTTCTCGAACACGTGGACGGCATGGCCGGCGCGCGCCAGCTGCTGGGCCGCCGCCAGCCCGGCGGGGCCAGAGCCGATGACCGCCACCTTCTTGCCCGTCTTGTCGCGGTAGGATTCAGGCCTGATCCAGCCATGCTCCCACGCCTTGTCGACGATGGCGCATTCGATGGTCTTGATGGTGACGGGCGTGTCCTCGAGGTTCAGCGTGCAGGACGCCTCGCAGGGTGCCGGGCACACGCGCCCGGTGAATTCGGGAAAGTTGTTGGTAGAGTGGAGATTGCGCGAGGCCTCCTCCCAGTCGCCCAGATAGACGAGGTCGTTCCAGTCCGGGATCTGGTTGTTGACCGGGCAGCCGGTGTGGCAGAACGGAATGCCGCAGTTCATGCAGCGCGCGGCTTGCGATTTCACCGCCTCTTCCGAGAGCGGGATCACGAACTCGTTGTAGTGCCGCACACGGTCAGCCGCCGGAGTGTACTTCCGGTCCTGCCGCTCGATCTCGAGGAAACCTGTAACCTTTCCCATCCTATGCGCTCCTCTTCACGCCGATTGTCATGCCGTCGCTGTGCTTCTGTGCTTCTTCGAGTTCCCTCAGCGCCCGGGCGTATTCGACCGGCATCACCTTCACGAACTTCGGAAGATATGCCGCCCAGTTGTCGAGGATCGTCCTGGCGCGTGACGAACCCGTGTACTTCACGTGCCGCGACAGCAGCTCCCAGATGCGCCCGGCATCCTTCCGGTCCATCTGCGATGTCACGTCGACGAGGCCGTGGTTGTGCAGGTCCGCAACCGAGTGGTGCAGCTTCTCGAGGCTCGCCTCCTCCGCCGGCACCGGCTGCAGGTCGACCATCGCCATGTTGCAGCGCTTGGCGAAGTCGCCCGCCTCGTCCAGCACATAGGCGACACCGCCCGACATGCCGGCCGCGAAGTTGCGCCCCGTCTCGCCGATGACGAGCACGACGCCGCCCGTCATGTATTCGCAGCCGTGGTCGCCCACGCCCTCGACGACGGCGACAGCGCCTGAGTTCCTCACCGCGAAGCGCTCGCCCGCCACACCGCGCAGGTAGCACTCGCCGGTGATCGCACCATAGAGCACCGTGTTGCCGGCGATGATGGAGGTCTCCGGCTTGAAGCCGATCTTCTCGTGCGGCCTCACGATGATCTTGCCGCCTGACAGGCCCTTGCCGACATAGTCGTTGGCCTCGCCCGTCAGCTCGAGGGTGACACCCTTGGCACCCCATGCGCCGAAGCTCTGCCCGGCGATGCCGGTAAGCTTCACCGAGATGGTGTCCTCAGGCAGGCCCGCATGGCCGTAGCGCTTGGCCACCTCGCCCGAAAGCATGGCGCCCGCGGTGCGGTCATAATTGTGGATCTTCGTCTCGATCAGCACCGGCGTGCCGTGCTCCAGCGCGGGGATGGCGTCGGCGATCAGCTTGCGGTCGAGAATCTTGTCGATGCCATGGTCCTGCGCCATCACCTTCCTGGTGGCGACCGGGCCCAGCACGTCGGGCTTGGCGAAGATCCTCGAGAAGTCGAGGCCCTTCGCCTTCCAATGCGCGATCGCCGTCTCCTGGTCGAGGAAGGAGGTCTCGCCGATCATCTCGTCATAGCGCCTGAGCCCCATGGACGCCATGAGCGCGCGCACTTCCTCGGCGACGAAGAAGAAGTAGTTGATGACATGCTCGGGCTGGCCCTTGAAGCGCTTCCTGAGCTCCGGGTCCTGCGTCGCGACACCCACGGGGCAGGTGTTCAAGTGGCACTTCCGCATCATGATGCAGCCCGCGGCGATCAGCGGTGCTGTCGCAAAGCCGATCTCGTCAGCACCCAGAAGGGCTGCGATCACCACGTCGCGGCCGGTGCGGATGCCGCCGTCGGCCTGCACCGCGATGCGGCCGCGGAGATCGTTGGCGACGAGTGTCTGCTGCGTCTCGGCAAGCCCGATCTCCCAGGGCAGGCCCGCATGCTTGATGGAGGTCAGGGGCGAAGCACCCGTGCCGCCCTCGTACCCAGAGATCGTCACGTGGTCGGCATGCGCCTTGGACACGCCCGCCGCGACCGTGCCGACACCCACTTCGGACACGAGCTTCACCGAAACCTGGCCCGCCGGGTTCACGTTCTTGAGGTCGAAGATGAGCTGCGCCAGGTCCTCGATCGAATAGATGTCATGGTGCGGCGGGGGCGAGATCAGGCCCACGCCCGGTGTCGAGTGGCGCACCTTGGCGATGGTGGCGTCCACCTTGTGGCCGGGCAGCTGGCCGCCTTCGCCGGGCTTTGCACCCTGCGCCATCTTGATCTGCATCATGTCGGAGTTGACGAGATATTCCGTCGTGACGCCGAAGCGCCCGCTCGCCACCTGCTTGATCGCGGAACGCAGCGAATCGCCGTTGGGCAGCGGCTTGAAGCGATCGGACTCCTCGCCGCCCTCGCCGGTGTTGGACTTGCCGCCGATGCGGTTCATGGCGATCGCCAGCGTCGTGTGCGCCTCGCGGCTGATCGAGCCGAAGGACATCGCCCCCGTCGCGAAGCGCTTCACGATGTTGGCCGCGGGCTCGACCTCCGAGATGTCCACGGGCTTCCGGCTCATCTCCTCGGCCGTCCGTATGCGGAACAGGCCGCGCATCGTCTTCAGCCGCTCGGACTGCTCGTTCACCGCCTTGGCGAAGGCCAGGTACTTGTCCTGCGAATTGCCGCGCACCGCGTGCTGCAGGTTCGAGATCGTCTCCGAGTTCCACACATGCGCCTCGCCGCGGATGCGCTGCGCATAGTCGCCGCCCACGTCGAGGGCCGCGCGGAACACCGGGTTCTCGCCAAACGCGTTCTCATGCCGGCGGAAGGCCTCTTCCGAGATCTCGAGCAGGCCCACGCCCTCGATCTGCGTCGCGGTGCCGGTGAAGTACTTCTTCACGAAGTCGGTGGAGAGGCCCACCGCATCGAAGATCTGCGCGCCGCAATAGGACTGGTAGGTCGAGATGCCCATCTTGGACATGACCTTGAGGATGCCCTTGTCGATCGCCTTGATGTAGCGCTTCACCGCCTCATAGGCCGTGATCTTCTCCTCGAGTGTCGGGAGCATGTCCTCCAGCGTCTCGAAGGCGAGATAGGGGTTGATGGCTTCCGCGCCATAGCCCGCCAGCACGCAGAACTGGTGCACCTCGCGCGCCTCGCCCGTCTCGACGACGAGCCCGACCGAGGTGCGAAGCCCCTTGCGGATCAGGTGATGATGCGTGGCCGAGGTCGCCAGCAGCGAGGGGATCGGCACGCGCTCGGCCGAAACCGCCCGGTCGGAAAGGATGATGATGTTGAAGCCGTCCTTCACCGCCCGCTCGGCCTGTGCGCAGACGGAGTCGAGTGCGGCCTCCATGTAGTCATGGCCGTTCGCCACGTCATAGGTGATGTCGATCGTCGCGGTGCGGAACGGGTTGTCGGCCACCGCACCGATGGTGCGGATGCGCTCGAGATCGTCATTCGTCAGGATCGGCTGGGACACCTCGAGGCGCATGTGCGTCGAGGTGCCCTTGAGGTCCAGAAGATTGGGCCGCGGCCCGATGAAGGAGACGAGCGACATGACCAGCTCCTCGCGGATC
>JADCDC010000391.1 GCA_020252385.1 Aestuariivirga sp. | reverse complement strand
TGCGTCTCGGTCGATTTCGGGCCGAAGGGCACGATCTGCAATGCGGCAGAACCCGCCCCGCACATGAACTGCACCACGACGCCGATGGAAACCTTGACCGACGCCGTGCGCCTTGCCTTCGAGAAGGCGATGCCGTCGAAGGTCGCGGCCAGCTGGGGCCATGCCAATGGCCTCAACATCGCCGGCTGGGATTCGCGCACCAACGAGGAATTTGTGACCATGGTGCTGGCCACCATCATCTCGGGCGGCGGCGCCACGCCGCAGCAGGACGGCTGGCATGCCGTGGGGCCTGAATGCTGCTTCGGCGCGCTCACCTCGGGCGATGTGGAACTCCTCGAATACTCCTACCCGATCATCATCCACAAATACTCGCTGATGACCGACAGTGGAGGTGCGGGCAAGTTCCGTGGAGGCTCCGGCACCGCCTGGGAGGTTGAGCCCCTCGACAAGGAGATGCTGTGCATCGGCTTCGGCGAGGGCCGGCGCATTCCCGCCATGGGGGCCGCCGGCGCCAAGTCGAAGGACATCGATTCGAAAGTGGGCCGCGTGATGCTGACGCGCGGCGGCACGCCCGAGATCAAGCGCACCAACATCATGGAGACGATCAAGCCCGGCGAGACCGTCACCAACATGAACCCGGGCGGTGGCGGCTATGGTAATCCCTATGAACGCCCCATCGACAAGGTGGTGTGGGACGTGAGGAACGGCCTCGTCTCCATCAAGGGTGCGCGCGAGGATTATGGCGTGGTGATCTCGGACCCCGAAACCCTCGACGTCGACATGGCCGCCACCCGGCGGCTCCGGTCGGCGGCGTAAGGGGAGGGCGGTACCATGCGCACCACCTATCGTCTTGGCATCGATGCAGGCGGCACCTTCACGGATTTCGTCGTCGCCAACCGCGCGACGGGTGACGTGAGGCTGTTCAAGTCGCTGTCGACGCCGTCTGACCCGACGCAGGCCATCGAGAACGGCCTGAAGCTCATCGCGGAGGACTTCGGCATCAGCCCTTCGGACCTCGTGTCCGACTGCGATCTCTGCATCAACGGCACCACCGTCGGCCTCAATGCGCTGATCACCCACCGCGGCGGCAAGACGGGCCTCATCTGCACGGCGGGCCATGAGGATTCGATCGAGATCCGCAACGGCCACAAGGAAGACGGCTTCCGCTACGATCCGGAATATCCCGCCGCCACCATGCTGGTGCCGCGCTACCTGAGAAGGGGCGTGCGCGAACGCGTGATCTCGGATGGCTCCGTCCGCACGCCGATGGACGAGGCGGATGTGCGCGCGGCCTGTGAAGTGTTCCTGAAGGAGGGTGTGGAAACCATTGCCATCTCCTTCGTCTGGTCCGTTCTCAACCCCGCGCATGAGCGCCGCGCCGCCGAGATCGTGCGCAAGATGCTGCCCGATGCGATCCTCACCGTGGGATCGGAGCTCTATCCGCAGATTCGCGAGTATACCCGCACCTCGACGGCGGTGGTGAACGCCTATCTCGCCCCCGTCATGCGCAAATATGTGCGGGCGGTCGATGAATACTTCCGCTCGCTCGGCGCCAAGCAGCCGGTGCGCTACTTCCAGTCCAACGGCGGCCTTGCCATCGGCCAGGCCATGACGGACCGCTCGGTCTACGCCATCAATTCCGGCCCGGCATCCGCCCCGCAGGCGGGGCTTTATGTCTGCGCTCCGTTCAAGAAGAAGAACGTGATCACGGTGGACATGGGCGGCACCTCCTTCGACATCACGCTCACCAAGGACGGGCAGACCAACCTCAACAAGAACATCGATTTCCTGCGCTACCGCATCGGCGTGCCGATGATCCAGGTGGAGACGCTGGGTGCGGGTGGCGGCTCGATCGGCTGGATCGACTCGCTGGGCCTCATCCAGGTGGGCCCTCAGTCGGCGGGCTCGGAGCCCGGTCCCGCCTGCTATGGCCGCGGCGGAACCGAACCCACGACGTCTGACGCCAATCTGGTGCTTGGCTATCTCAACCCCGAAGGCCTGCTCGGCGGCACGCTGCCGCTGGACCTCGACAAGGCGAAGAAGGCCATCAAGACCAAGGTCGCGGACCCGCTCGGCATCTCGGTCGAGCGTGCGGCCTATGGCATGTATACGATCGTCAACAACAACATGGTGAACGGCATCCGCCGCGTCTCGGTGGAGCGCGGCTACGACCCGCGCGACTTCGTGCTGGTGGGTGCGGGCGGCGCCACGGCCGCGCACATCACGGCACTGGCGCGCGAGATGGGGATCGACACCATCATCCTGCCGAAGCTGGCCTCGGGGCTGTGCGCCTTCGGCCAGATCATCTCGGACGTGAAGTATAACTACATGGCAACGGCTCCCGTGCGCCTCGACAACGCCGCCGCCTACAAGCGCATCGACACGCTGTTCGGCGAGATCGAGAAGCAGGGTGTCGACCATCTCAAGAGCGATGGCTTCAAGGCAGGCCAGATCGATGTGAAGCGCAGCCTGGACATGCGCTATGTGGGCCAGGTGCATGAGTGCACCGTGGACATCGGCACCTTCCCCATCAATGCCAAGACCATCGACAAGGTGAAGGACGCCTTCCACCGCCGCCATGAGGAGCTCTACACCTACAGCGAGCGCCACAATGCGGTGGAGGTGGTCAATCTCGAATCGACACTCTATGGCCGCATCGACAAGCCGAAGGCGCCGAAGCTCGCGAAGGGAGCGACCATCGCCAAGGCGCTCAAGGGCCACCGCAAGGCCATCTTCGAGGCGTCTGGCAAGGCGACGCGGACGCCGATCTATGACGGCGCCAGGCTGGGCGCGGGCGCCAGCATCGCAGGGCCCGCCATCATCGAGGAGGTGACGACCACCATCGTCATCGAACCGGGCTGGACCGCGAAGCTCGATCCCAGCGGCTCCTACGTCATCACGCGCCGCAGGAGATAGCCAAAGCTCATGGTCCAGTCGCTTTCAGCCTCCGGCGTATCGGTCTCCTTCGAGGGCCTGAAGGCCCTGTCGAACGTGACGCTCGATGTGCCGCGCGAGAAGGTGACGGGCCTCATCGGCCCCAACGGTGCGGGCAAGACCACGCTCGTCAACGTGCTGACCGGCTTCCAGAAGCCCACCTCGGGCCAGGTGACGCTCGACGGCGAGGACATCGCGGGCGTTCCCCCGCACCAGGTGCGCCAGAAGGGCATCGCCCGCACCTTCCAGTCCGGCAGGCTGTTCTCCGATCTCTCGGTCCTCGACAATCTCGAGGTCACGGGCGCGGGCCTCGGCCTGTCGCGCGGCGTTGCCGCGAAGAAGGCGGACGACATGCTGGAGTGGATCGGCATCGGCCATCTCGCGGAGCGCATGGCGGGCGGCCTTCCCTACACGGACGAACGCCGCGTGGCCATCGGCCGCGCCCTGATGCTGGAGCCCCGCTACCTGCTGCTCGACGAGCCGGCGGCCGGCATGTCGGCCGAGGAGGCCGTCGAACTCACCAGGCTCATCCGCCGCATCGTGGCCGAGGTGAAGTGCGGCGTCCTGCTGATCGAGCACAACATCGGGCTGGTGCTCAACATCTGCGATCACATCCATGTGCTCGATTCGGGCGAGGTCATCGAGGTCGGCCCGCCCTCCGCGATCAAGGCGTCGGAAAAGGTGCGCCACGCCTATATGGGCACCCAGGCCGATGCGGAAGGAGAGGTGCTGTGAGCCTGCTCTCCGTCGAGAACATCTCGGTGCGCTATGGCCAGCTCACGGCGCTGCGCCGCGCCTCGATCAAGGTCAGCGAGGGCGAGACGCTGTTCGTCACCGGCCCCAATGGTGCGGGCAAGTCGACGCTGCTCAAGGCCATCGCGGGCGTGGTGACACCGCGCGAAGGCTTCATCCGCTTCGCCGGTCAGCAGATCGCGGGCAAGGCGCCGGAGGACATCGCGCGGCTTGGCTTCTCCATGGTGCCGGAGGGGCGCGAGGTGTTCGGCGGCCTCACCATCGAGGAGAACCTCCGCCTCGGCACCGGCATGCGCGCCGACAAGGACCAGGCGGCCCGCGATCTCGAGCAGGTATATGCCGTCTTCCCCATGCTCAAGGACAGGAAAGACCAGCAGGCGGGCGTGCTCTCCGGCGGCCAGCAGCAGATGCTGGTGATCGGCCGCGCGCTGATGGCAGCACCAAAGCTCATCGCCATCGACGAGCCCTCGCTGGGGCTGGCCCCCAAGGTGATCGACGACGTCTATGCAACACTGATCCGCCTGAGGGACAGCCGCGGCTTGACACTCCTCATCGTCGAGCAGAGTGCGACGCGCGCCAGCCTCACCGGCGGGCGCATGGTGCTGATGCGCTCCGGCGAGGTGGCGCTCGAAGGCGATGCGCGCGAGCTCTCCAAGGGCGATGCGCTGCGCCAGGCCTATTTCGGATATGGGGACCACTGAGATGACGGCGCTGCTCCAGATCCTGTTCGACGCCCTGAGCCTCGGCAGCCTCTATGCGCTGGGCGCACTCGGCATCGCGCTGATCTTCGGCGTCATGCGCCTCGTCAACTTCGCGCATGGCGACTACATCTCCTTCTGCGTCTTCGCCATGCTGTGGCCCTCGATCGACGCGGCGGCGATCGTCTTCGCCGGCAAGTTGCCCACCTATCTCCTCGTGCCGCTGATCCTGCTGATCGGGGCGGGGCTCTCCGTGCTCTCCGAGATCGTGGTGTTCCGGCGCTTCCGCAACGCCAATCCGGCCACCATGATGATCGCCTCCTTCGCGCTGGGCTTCGTCATCAAGTACTTCCTGCTGATGCTCTATTCGAGCCGCCCCAAGTCCATCGACCTGTGGTCGAACCTCTCCCAGCAGGTCGAGATCATGGGCGCGCGCATTCCGCCGCTCCAGGTCATCACCATCGTGGTGACGATCGCCATCCTCCTCGCTCTCACGGCCTTCCTGAAGCGCACCCGCTTCGGCCTCGAGATGCGCGCGGCAGCCGAGAACTTCACCATGGCCCGCATGCTGGGCGTTCGCGCCAACATGGTCATCATGATGGCCTTCGCGGTGAGCGGCATGCTGGCCGCGGCAATCGGCCTGATCCTGGTGACGCAGACCGGCACGGTCGACATCAACATGGGCGCCAACCTCATGCTGGTGGCCTTCGTGGCCACCGTCATCGGCGGGCTGGGCAGCCTTCCGGGCGCGGTCATCGCAGGCTATCTCATCGGTGCGGCCACGGTGCTGATGCAGGTCGTGCTGCCGCCGGACGCGCGGCCCTTCCGCGATGCCTTCGTCTATGGCGCGGTCATCGTCATGCTGATCTGGCGGCCGAACGGCCTGTTTTCCTCCAAAGCCACGAAGCAGAGGGTGTGAGCAGCATGGCAGAGCGTCCCTCCATTCTTGCGCGCACCTGGTCCACGCCGGTCATCCTCATCGCCATCCTGGCGGTGCTGGCGCTCGCGGCCTATTTCGCCGGGTCCAACCCGTTCAACCAGACCATCATCGAGATCTTCATCCGCGTCGTGCTGGTCGTCGGGCTCTATGTCTTCATCGGCAATTCGGGCGTCATCAGCTTCGGCCACATCGGCTTCACCTGCCTCGGCGCCTACATGACGGCCTGGCTCACCATGCTGCCGGCGATCAAGAAGTCGAAGCTCAAGGGCCTGCCGGACATCATCCTCAACAACAAGCTCGACTATGGCTGGGGCCTGCTGGCGGCCACGATCTTCGCGGGTGTCGCGGCCTATGTCTTCGGCAAGGTGCTGATGCGGCTGTCGGGCATCGCCGCCTCGATCGCCACATTCGCCATGATGGCCGTCATCATCCAGGTCTATTCCAACTGGGACAGTGTGACGGGTGCGCAGAGCTCGGTCGTGGGCATTCCCATCGTGCGCACCGTCTGGCCCTATTTCGCCTGCGCGGTGGCCGTGGTGCTGGTGGCCTATGCCCATTCGATCTCGCGCTCGGGCCTGGCGCTGCGCGCCGCACGCGACGAGGCGACCGCGGCGGCCGCCTCCGGCGTCGACATCCCGCGGGAAAGGCTCATCGCCTTCGTGATCTCGGGCGCCATCATGGGGCTGGGCGGCGCACTGTTCGCCCATTCGGTGGGCGTGGTGACGCCGGACACCTTCTATCTCGGCCTTACTTTCATCACCTTGTCGATGCTGGTGGTGGGCGGCATGAACTCGCTCTCGGGTGCTGTCCTGGGCGTCGTCGTGCTGTCGATCATCATCCAGCTGCTGCGCTGGCTGGAAAAGGGCGTCGATCTGGGCGGCGCCACGCTGTCGCTGCCGCTCGGCGTTCAGGAGATCGCCATCGGCGTGGTGATGATCGCCATTCTCATGTACCGGCCATCGGGGCTTACCCGGAACAGGGAACTCGTGTGGCCGAGCAAACGGCTTTCCGGCGGGACCAAGGCTTCGGCCCCGGCGGATGGGAAGACTGCATAAACTTCAAAGGAGGACGTCATGAAGAGTTACTTGAAGATCGGCATGAGCGCGGCACTCGGCGCGCTGATGTTTGCTGCCCCCTCGGCCATGGCCGATGACGAAAGGATCATCATCGGCTTCGCCACCGCCCAGTCGGGCTTCATGCAGGCCTATGACAAGCCGGCGGAGGAAGCCGCCAAGATCCGCCTCGACGAGATCAACAAGGCCGGTGGCCTTCTCGGCAAGCAGATCGAGATCGTCGTCGCCGACACCAAGACCGACCGCGCCGAGGGTGCGAAGGCCGGCCTCGAGGTGATCGACAAGGGCGCTGACCTCGTGGTCGTGTCCTGCGATTATGACTTCGGCGCGCCGGCCGCGCTTGCGGCCGAAGGTGCGGGCAAGGTCTCCTTCTTCATCTGCGCGGAATCGATCAAGGCTGGCATCCAGGGCGTGGGTCCCAACTCCTTCTCGGCCTCGATTCTCGCGGCCGTCCAGGGCGCCACCATGGCGGAATGGGCCTACACCAAGAAGAACGCGCGCAACTTCTACCGCCTGCTCGACACCTGGACCGAGTACAACAAGGGCATCTGCGACGGCTTCGACTGGATGATGCCGAAGCTGAAGGATGCGAAGCTCGTGGGCGAGGACACGTTCAAGAACGACGATGCCTCGATCGCGGCCCAGATCACCCGCATCAAGAGCCTGCCGCAGGAGCCGGACGCCATCATGCTCTGCACCATGATGCCGGGTGGCGTCTCGGCCGTGAAGCAGCTGCGCGCCGCGGGCATCAAGTCGATGATCCTCAACGGCTCGGGCATGTCCGGGGCCTACTGGCTCTCGGCTGTGCCGGATCTCTCCAACTTCTTCGTGCCCGACCAGGGCTCCGTCCATGGCGATGACCCGAACCCCAAGGTGAACGAGTTCAACGCCAAGTACACGGAAGTGACGGGCGCCCCGCCGTCGAGCCAGTACGTCTACCCGGGCTACGTGATGGTCGACGTCTGGGCCAAGGCCGTGGAGCGCGCCGGCACCACCGAGACGGCCGCCGTCGTGGCCGAGCTCGAGAAGATGAGGGACGAGCCGACGCTGTTCGGACCCCGCACCTTCACCTCCGAACTCCACCACCAGAACAAGGGCCGCTACCTGATCACCGCGGTCGAGAACGGCAAGCCCGGCGTGGTGGATGAGTGGACGATCTCGGAAGCCATTCCGGTGGACTACCTGGCAAGCAAGTAATCGCCTGAACGAAGAACAGGACGGCCGCCCGAGAGGGCGGCCGTTTCTTTGTGCGGTCTCAAGTCTTTGCAACCGTCACCCCAGCGAAGGCT
>JADCDC010000390.1 GCA_020252385.1 Aestuariivirga sp. | reverse complement strand
GAGACCTCCGACTTCACCCTCAGCATCGCCATTCCGGCGGGCGGCGGCGGCAGCCAGCGGCCCCTTGTGCAGGAAGATTATGCCGATGGCGACGCAGGCGGACCCGACAGCTGGGTGGTGGCAGGTGTACCCGCCGGCGACCGCCTCAACGTGCGCTCGGCGCCCTCCGCCAATGCGGAGATCGTGGGGCGCCTGCGCAATGGCGCGGTGGTGCGCAACCTCGGCTGCCGCAGCATCGGCAATTCGCGCTGGTGCCGTGTCTCCGCCCGGGGCGAGGGCGGCGTCCACGGCTGGACCAACGGCCGCTTCCTGAGCGAGAGCGGCGACAAGGGCTATGAGCCGGAGGTGATCGAGGATGCCGAGATCCGCGACACCAAGTGCAAGGACAGCCCTCGCGACTGCATCCGCAAGGCGGAAAACAAGTGCAACGGAAGCTTCCGCACCGTCCACAGCGAAAGCCACGCGGGCGGCCTCATCGACGACAAGATCCCGGGCCCCGTGACCTGGTACTATCTCGAATACCAGTGCGGCTATTCCGATGGGCGCATGCCGCAGTTTCCCTTCCGCGGCGCGCATTACCAGCAGGAGTACGACTTCGACGACGACTTCTCTAGCCACCTGAACAACAGCCGTGCCGTAAACGAGGCGGTGATGCGCGACTCCTGCAAGGAGGCCGCCGCACTGGCCTTCGGCCAGCGCTCCAAGCATGTGCTGGTCCTGCCGGTGGAGCGCGACGGCGACGGCTATGCCGTCTACGGCCAGTATCCGGAGGATGGCCCGGACGTCACCACCTTCACCTGCACCTTCAACCGCTCCGGCGAATTCAAGCATGTCCGGCGCAGCTGAACCGAGAGCCACACCCGGGAGACACACCATGATGAAACGGATCCTCAGCGCGCTCATGCTCCTCGGCGTTCTCGCAGCGCCTGCGATGGCCGCCGACGAGGTGGTGCGCGAGCGCATGTCCTTCGCCGCCGGCGCCACCAGCGCCACGGCGAAGAGCACGGTGAAGGGCTATGCCAGCCATGAATACACGGTCGGCGCCAGTGCCGGCCAGATCATGACGGTGACGCTCGAGGCCGCGAACAAGAGCACCTACTTCAACGTCTGGGCGCCGGGAAAGAAGCCGGGCCAGGACGAGGCGCTCTTTGCCGGCGCGATCTCGGGCGACGTGTTCTCGGACAAGCTCGCAGAGTCCGGCGACTACATGGTGCAGGTCTATCTCTACCGCAACGCCGCGCGGCGTGGCGAATCCTCGGACTTCGCGCTGACGGTCTCGGTCACGGACGGCGCGGCCGCCGCAGCCGGGGCAGGCGGCGATTTCGCCGACGGGCTGATGGGAGGACCTGACTTCTGGGAGGTAAGCGGACTCGGCGCCGGCAAGACCGTCAACCTGCGCAGCGATCCTTCGCGCAGCGGTGCCGTGATCGAGAAGCTCGACATGGGAACGGTGCTGCGCAACAAGGGCTGCCGCATGGCCGGGGCCGAGCGCTGGTGCCGCGTCGAGCTGCCCGAGAATCCCGCGGTCTCCGGCTGGGTTGCGGGCCGGTTCCTGCGTGAGGGCGCCCTGGCCGGTAACCAGGGCACCGATGACGCGCTGGTGCCGGGCACCAACTACCACGCGGTGGGCCGTGTTCCCTGCGCGCTCGACGGCCAGCCCGACGTCAAGGACTGCGAATTCGGCGTGACGCGCGGTTCGCCAGGGGTCGCCACGGTGTTCATCACCGTGCCCAACGGCTTCGTCCGCGTCATCTCCTTCGACGGCGACAAGGTCTCGCCCGATTCGGCGGTGACGAGCTTCGACTACGCGCGCGAGGGCGACAACACCCGGGTCAAGGTCAACGGCATGGACGAGACCTATGTGATCCCCGATGCCGTGATCAACGGAGGCTGAGAGGGTGACGACCGGAACTGGGCGACTGTTGCGCGCGGCTCTGCTCATCGCGCTTCTGGCGGTCATCGGCCAGCCCGCCCGGGCGCAGGATCCGGCAGCCTCGCCGGCCGAGGCCCTGCTTGCGGGCGCGGAACTCGTGGGGTCGGGTCCGATCTCGGTCTATGAGAAGAAAGGCAGCGTGATCCTGTCGCTGCCACGCGCCGTGTTCGACCGGCCGTTCATCTGGTACGCCGAAGTCGTGAGCCTGCCGCCGGGCGCCGTTTCCGACGGGCTCGAGGCGGGGCGCCTGCTGGCGAGGATCGAGCGGCACGGCAACCTCGTCATCGTGCGCGACCTCACGGCGCGCGCCGTGCGCACCGGCGGCGATGGCCTGCCCCAGGACGCGCCGCCCGACCCCGAGCGCATCCCCGGTTCGCCCGATCCCGACCCGTTTCCGGAGCGGCCGATCGACGTGGCGCTCAACACGCTGCAGTCGGGGCCGGCCGTCGCCTCCTTCCCGGTGGCGGCCGAGACAGCCGACGGCAGCGTTCTCGTCGATGCGACTCAGGTTTTCTCCAACGATGTCGCGAGCCTCACCGCGCGTGACTTCGTGTTTCTCACCGGCATGGTGCCCGCCGCCGTCGATCCGGCACGCTCCTATGTCGAGCGGGTGAGGACCACTCCGCAGTCGCTCAACATCCGTTCGCACCTCACCTTCCTCGCCAGCAATGCGCAAAACCCGGTGACCGGCGTGCGGCCGGTGTCGATCGTCATCGGCCACTCCTTCATCTTCCTGCCGGAGACGCCGATGGCATGGCGGCGCGCCGACCCGCGCATCGGCTATTTCACCGCGACCTTCACCGACTATGAGTCGCGCACCGGCAACCTGGTGGTCGGCCGAAACGTCATCACCCGCTACCGCCTCGAGAAGAAGAACAAGGACCAGGCGGTGAGCGACCCCGTGAAGCCCATCGTGTTCTACATCGGCCCCGGCGTTCCGGACCGCTGGCGCCCCTACCTGAAGGCCGGAGTCGAGCTGTGGAACCCGGCTTTCGAGAAGGCGGGCTTCTCCAACGCCCTCGTCGCCCTCGACGCGCCGACCCCGGCGCAGGATCCCAACTGGTCGGTCGAGGACATCAGCCAGAACGTCATCCGCTGGGTCACGACGGAGCGCGTCAACGCCTACGGCCCGCATGTCGTCGACCCGCGATCGGGCGAGATCCTCTCCGCCCACATCCTGATCTGGCCGAGCGTTCTCGACTATTTCTCGAAATACTACTTCGCGCTGTTCGGCACGGTCGACCCCGAGGCCGCAACACTGCCGTTCTCGACCGACAAGCTGGGCCGGCTGCTGACCTACATCGTCGCCCATGAGGTCGGCCATGCGCTGGGCCTGCGCCACAACCACATCGCCTCGACCGCCTATTCGGTGGAGGACATGCGCAATGCCGAACTTGCCAACGCGCGCGGTCCCAACAGCTCGATCATGGCCTATGGCCGCTTCAACCAGGTGGCGCAGCCGGGCGACGGAATCACCCAGTTCTGGGCCAAGCTCGGACCCTATGACTTCGCCGCCATTGCATGGGGCTACGGCGATTTCGGCGGCGGTGCCACAGAAGAGAAGGCGCTGGCCGAGCGCGCCAAGGTGTTCGAGACGGACCGCGCCCTGTTCTGGGCCGCGGGCGAGATGGTGAACGAGATCAAGGACTATGCCCACGATCCGCGTGTCCAGAAGGAAAACACCGGCGCCGAGCGCATCGACGCAACCAGGCTCGGTGTTGCCAACATCCAGCGCACATTGACCCGGCTCGACCAGGCGACGGGCGGCGACGACCAGCTCTTCGCGCAGACGGCGGCGGTGATGATCTCGACGCAGAAGGGGATGCTCGATTCGGTGTCCAGCCTCGTCGGCGGCGCCATGCCGCGCTTCGGGGCGGCGGGTGGGCCGCGGCTCGACCTCGTGCCGGTCGACGAGCAGAGTGCTGCCGTGTTCTATCTCTTGGGCGAGGGCGCGCGCTCGCTCGAGCCCTTCGCCGAGCCGGCGGTCATCGACCGCCTGTCGGTGACCGGCGGCGAGCACGCCGTGGCCGACATGCAGGCGCATCTCCTGATCGGGCTGCTCAATGGCTCGCGTCTCGCCGTGCTCGAGGCGCAGTCGCGGCGCGGCGGCTACTCGCCCGTGACATTCGGCCATGACGTGTCGCTTGCGGTGTGGGGCAATCTCGAAGAGGCGACGCCCACCGACCGCGCGCTGCAGCGTGCCTATGTGATGCAGACGCGCCAGCTGATTGACGGCTGGACCAATGCCGCCGCCAAGGAAGAGAGCGAAACGAAGGCCGCGGTGGCGGCGGGCTTCCCGGCGGGCTTTGCCGCGGTCGAATCCGATACCGGCGATGACACGGCCTATCCGGCGTGGCTGCGCCAGCACCTGCCGCAGCTGAAGGCAAGGCTGGACGAGGCCGGCCGGCAGGCGGGAAGCGAGGACGACCGGCTGCACTTCGGCCAGATGGCCCTTGAGGTGCAACGGCTGATGCAGCGCCTGCAGTAGGTTCGAGGGCCTTCGGCCTAAACAAATAGTTGCATTTCCCGTTTGTTATGGACCGGTTGGGCCAATCATCTGTTGAAAGTTGGACTCAACTTCGACCTTGGCGAATGCGCTAAGGAGCGGCCCGATGTAGTCGTGCTTGCGCGTACCAGGACGCAGGCACCCCTCTTTGCAACGGAACATGTGATGGTCGGGATGCGCGGAGTGGCCGGAAAGGCCACGCTTCAATTGCTTGTGCCGCTGCTTGCGGCGGCGATGCTGCTGCTGGCGGGCGTTCTGCCGGCCGCCGCGGATGCCGAGGCGCGGGCCGGATCCTATGCCGACATCACCGTCGACCGCTCCACGCCCGAACGCCACCTGAAGACCTTCCTCACCGCGGTGAAGCGCAGCATCCTCCGCATGGAGGCGCGGGAATGGGCGCGCAACTATTATGGCGCCTGGCTCTATCCCACGATCACCGCGGAACAGTCGGCCGAGATCAGGCTGCTGCGGCAATACATGCTGGATTCGATGGACCTCTCGGGCTTTCCCGAATGGCGGCGGGAGTCGGCCGGCATCGAGACGGCGCTGATGCTGTGGGACATTCTCGCAGCCGAG
>JADCDC010000039.1 GCA_020252385.1 Aestuariivirga sp. | reverse complement strand
TGACTGGTCCTTCAGGGCTACCGTCGAGCGCCACGTCCACCTGGTGCTCGCCCGGCGGCAGGATGCGCTGTACGACGAAGCGGCCCCCGGCATCGACCGGAATGGCCTCGCCCAGCACGGTGACGGCGCTTCCGTTCGACCGTCCCGCCACCGTGATCGCTCCGCCTTCGACGGGAATGTTGCGGAAGGCCGTGTTGTCATCCGAATAGCCAGGTGCCGCCCCTTCCTTCGCCTCGGGGGCGGTGGCCAGTGCCACGCGCCGGGCCAGCGGCAGCGGCCTCGTCTCGTCGAAGCGACCCTTTTGGTCATAGGCGCGCAGCACATAGACGAAGTCGTTGAGCCCCGCCGTTTCAGCAGCGGGCGGCATGACCCACACAGCGCGGCCCGCAGGATCAACGGCGATCACCGCCACGGGCTCCGCCCCGGCGTGCCGCCCCGTCGCGAAGATGCGGATTTCCTGGCGCGCGATGAAGGCCCGGTAATTGTTGCTGGCAAGGAAAGCAACCTCCTCACCCACCGCGAAGGAACGCCTCGATGAGAGCGTTGCGGCATTGAGGATGGGCTTCACCCCCAGCCCGTCGAATGTGACCTGGATATCGGCCGCCTCGAGTGCCTCGTCGCTCGCCGCGCCGAACTCAAGCTTCACCATCTTGCCGCGCGTGAGCCGCACCTTGCGCGGGTTCTCCGTGGTGAGCGCATAGCCCGTGGGCAGCGTGCGCGGGTCGAGCTTCACGATGAAGTTGGAGCCGATGTCGGGGTCCGGGATATCGGCACAGGGAATCGAGAAGCGGCCATGGGGATCGGTAGTGACGAGGAGGCCCCTCACCGTGGCGAGCCTGACGCCCGGAAGGCCGGGCTCGCCCTCGTCCTGGTAGCCATCGCGATTCCTGTCATCGAAGACCTTGCCGATCACGTCGGAGCAGTCGAACACCGCCTCCTCGAGGAGCGTGACGCGGGCGCGCGCGGTGGCGAGAACCTCGCCGGTTGAGGGGTTGACGAGTTCGGCGCGGTTGACGTTGTCGCCGGTCGCGGCCGCGGAGGTGGCCAGCAGGGTGAGCTCGAGCGTGATGTCGTCCTCGCCATCGGGCGTCAGGCCGTCGAAGGTGAGGCGGCGGCCGTCGATTGCGGGCGCGATGGCCACGCCATTCGCCGTGGCGCTGCCCGCCACGAAGGCGAAGCCGGGCGGCATGATGTCGACGATGCGGACCGGGCTCAGCGGCACGTCGTTGGCGCGGATGACGTAGGGCACGCGCTCGCCGCGCTTCACCGTGGTGACGAGCACCGTCTTGGTGAGGCTGCCAACCTCGATCTCGCCCCTCACCGGCACCGTGAGGCTCGCTGTCACCGGCGGCGTCTCCGTGCTGTCGGCGGTGGCGGTGTTGACGATCTCGCCCGCCTGCGCGTCATCGCGCGTCACGGTGAGGGAGCCAGTGAGCACGCAGGTCGCCGCGGGTATCAGAACGGCGCAGCTGGCGGTATCGGGCGTGATCCGGTTGTCCGACACCACGACACCGGTCAGATCCGTGTTGCCGAGATTGGTGGCGGTGACGGTGTAGGCCAGCGTGTCGCCCGGCGAGACGACGCCGTTGCCATCGGCATCCGTGTGGGTGGAGAGAACCTTCGCGATGCCCAGCCGCGACAGGCCGGGAAGTGTCGTGGTGGAGGAATCGTCATCGCTCACCGTGGAGCCGGAGGGCGTGGTTCCCGTGGCGGTCGCGGTGTTCAGCACCTCGCCGGCGAGAATGTCCTGCTCGGTGAGCACATAGGGTTCGCCCGTGCAGTCCGTCAATTCGCCGGGCGCCAGAACGGTTGATGCGCAGACGATATTCGCCACTTTCGCATCGCTCACCACAATGGAGGTGAGCGGCTGATTGCCCGTGTTGGTGACGGTGAAGAGATAGGTCAGCGTGTCGCCTGCGTTCAGGCCATCGCCAAAGCCGTTCAGGGCACCGTTGGGCTTTGTCAGCTCGATCGCCGGTGCGATGACGGCGATCTGGCGCGCACTCTCGTTGTTGGCAAGATTCACGTCAAAGGAACCCGTCTCCACCCGCGCCGTATTGAGGAGGAACTGGGACGTGCCGCTGAAGGCCGTGACTGTTGCCGGCAGGGTGACCGCGACCTCCGCACCGCTGCTCATGGTGCCGAAGCTGCAGGTGATGCCGGCATTGCCGGCGTCGATGGCGCAGCTGTTGCTGCTCGTCGACCCCACCGTTACCACGGCGGATGGCGTGCCCGACACCACCATGCCCGCCGGCAGCGGGTCACTCAGCACCACGTTGGTGGCCTCGCCCAGTGCAGCACCCGTCTGCGGGTCCGTGCCTGTGTTGTTGCGGATCACGATCGTGTAGGTGAAGGGCTCGTTCACCGCGACACTCGCGGATGAGGCCGTCTTGGAGGAGACCTCGACGTCGGCGCGCAGGCGGACGGTGGTGCGCTCCTCCACCGAATTGTTGCCGGGGTTGCGGTCGAAGCCGGCGAGGACCTCGGTCGAGGTAACGCTCACCGCGTTGGTGAAGACGCCGTTCAGGATACCCTGCATCGTCACCTCGATGACGCGGCTTTCGTCTTCCGCGAGAACCGGGAAGGAGCAGACGAGCGTCTGGCCCGCGGTGCGGACTGTCGGCACGACACTGCAGCTGCCGTCGGAGGGAATGCTGTGCGAGAGGTAGATGAGCCCGTCGCTTGGCAGCGTGTCGGTCACCACCACGTTCTCCGCGGCGGAGGGGCCGCTGTTGG
>JADCDC010000389.1 GCA_020252385.1 Aestuariivirga sp. | reverse complement strand
CGCGTATCGATGGACACGCGATGCCCGTGGCCCGCCAGCGCCTCGATCACTGGGATCACGCGGCGGAGTTCCTCCTCCGCCGGAACGCCCTCGGAGCCCGGTCGGGTCGATTCTCCGCCCACATCCAGGATGTCGGCACCCTCCGCGGCAAGCTGCAACCCGTGCGCCACGGCGCGCTCGGCATCGGTGTCGACGAGACCGGCCTCCGAGAAGCTGTCGGGCGTCACGTTGACGATGCCCATGACGAGCGGACGGCCGGCATCGAGAAAGGCAGGAAGAGCAGTCTGCCGCGGAAGCACGCCGGGCGCAAAGCTGCGGGACAGTTGCGGTCCGTCCCGCTCGATCACTTCACGCAGCGTATAGGCAATTGCGGAAAGGCCGCCGAGCGATGCTCCGCGGCCTTCCCTGATCAGTTGCCGTGCGTCGGGTCCGTAGGCGAGCCCCGCCGGCCGGAAGTAGGTTTTCCTCATCAGGCCTGCGGCTGGGGTTCCATGCCACCCGCACCGCCGGTCTTCGGCTGTCCGGTGGAGGGCACCGAGGACGCCGCCTTGGCGGTCTTGCGCCCCTGGTCGCCATCGTCGCGCCGCGGCGGCATGCCGTTGAGCAGGTTCTTGATCTCCTCGCCCGACAGCGTCTCGTATTCGAGCAAGCCCTGCGCCAGCGTCACCAGGTCGTGGTTCTTCTCGGTCAGGATGCGCCGCGCCTCGGAAAGGCCTTCCGAGACCAGGCGCTTCACTTCCTGGTCGATCTTCTGTGAGGTCTCTTCCGAGATGTTCTGCGTGCGCGAGACCGAGTGCCCGAGGAACACCTCTTCCTGGTTCTCGCCATAGGCGACGGTGCCGAGTTCGTCCGAATAGCCCCAGCGCGTCACCATGGCCCGGGCGAGGCGGGTCGCCTGCTCGATGTCGGACTGGGCGCCCGAAGTCACGTTCTCCTTGCCGAAGGTCAGCTCCTCGGCGATGCGCCCGCCCATCATGATGGCGAGCCTCGACGTCATCTGGGTGTAACTCATGGAGAGGCGGTCACCCTCGGGCAACTGCATCACCATGCCGAGCGCACGTCCGCGCGGAATGATGGTGGCCTTGTGCACGGGATCCGCCTTTGGCACGTTCATGGCGACCAGCGCGTGGCCCGCCTCGTGATAGGCGGTGAGCCGCTTCTCGTCCTCAGACATGGCCATGGAGCGGCGCTCCGCGCCCATCATCACCTTGTCCTTGGCTTCCTCGAATTCGGACTGCGTCACGATGCGCTTGTTGCGGCGCGCCGCGAGAAGTGCCGCCTCGTTGACGAGGTTCGAGAGATCGGCACCCGAAAAGCCCGGCGTGCCGCGCGCGATGGTCTTGGCGTCGACGTCGGGCGCCAGCGGCACGTTGCGCATATGCACTTTGAGGATCTTCTCGCGGCCCTGAACGTCCGGGTTCGGCACCACGATCTGGCGGTCGAAGCGGCCGGGACGCAGCAGTGCGGGGTCGAGAACGTCGGGACGGTTGGTAGCAGCGATCAGGATCACGCCCTCATTCGCCTCGAAGCCGTCCATCTCGACGAGGAGCTGGTTGAGCGTCTGCTCGCGCTCGTCGTTGCCGCCGCCGAGGCCCGCGCCACGATGGCGGCCGACGGCGTCGATTTCGTCGATGAAGATGATGCAGGGCGCGTTCTTCTTCGCCTGCTCGAACATGTCGCGCACGCGCGACGCGCCAACGCCGACGAACATCTCGACGAAGTCGGAGCCCGAGATGGTGAAGAAGGGCACGTTCGCCTCACCCGCGATGGCGCGCGCCAGAAGCGTCTTGCCGGTGCCGGGAGGGCCGACGAGCAACGCACCCTTCGGAATCTTGCCACCGAGGCGCTGGAACTTGTGCGGGTCCTTCAGGAAGTCGACGATCTCGACGAGATCGTCCTTTGCCTCCTCGACACCTGCCACGTCCTCGAAGGTCACGCGGCCGTGGCGCTCGGTCAGGAGCTTCGCCTTGGACTTGCCGAAGCCCATGGCCTTGCCGGAGCCGGCCTGCATCTGGCGGATGAAGAACACCCACACGCCGATCAGCAGCAGCATCGGGAGCCAGTAGATCAGCGCGTTGGTCAGCACGGAGTCGGACTGCGCGGCGCGGAAGCTGATCTGCACGTTCTTTTCGCGCAGTTCCCGGAGCTGGTCCTCGAAATACATCAGGGGGCCCGTGGTCTGCACCGTCGTGCCGTCGGAGAGCTTGCCGGTGATGTTGTCGCCCGAGATCACGATCGACTGGATGCCGCCGGAATTGGCCTTGTCCAGGAAGGCCGAGTAGCTCATCTCGGTACTGGAGGTCCGCCCCACCTGACCCTGAAACAGGCTGAACAGGGCAAACAGCAGCAGGGCGATGACGATCCAGACGGCGAAGTTGCGGAATTGGTTCACGTGATCCCTCGATGTGCGCCGGGCGGACGGGGAGTCCTCTGCGGCTGACCTGATCCTACAATGCGCCTTAACATAGGATGGTGCCAAGCCTTTTCCAAGGATGCGGACAGCGTAAATGTGACGCTCAGGGAGGAGTGATCCGCTGGAAAGCGATCATCGGAGCGGCATCGGTTCCGGCTGGTTGCTCCACCAGAGGATAGGCCCGGCGGGCGAAAACCGGAACCCCCTCGCCGAGCGGGAGCGAGTCGCCGTCCGGCGCCCGGACCGTGGCGCCCGGCGCCGCGGTGATGAGAAATCGCCCGTCCCACAAGGCCTTGCCGCTGTCCGGCACGATCAGCGGCTCAGGGGAGATGCGGCCGGCCTCGCGGCAGACAAAGAAGCCACGCTTCCTCCGGCCCATCAGCGCGCCGCCCAGCGTGCAGCGCACCGGTCCCTCGGAGACCCAGAGCGCCAGCCGCCGCAGTTCCTCCGCCTCCGGTGTCGATTGCCCGCCGCCATAATGCGAGACGATGCGCGCCAGGATGCGCTGCTGGAGGGGCAGCGGAAGCCCCAGGAAGGGCTCCGCGGGAACATGGCAGTACCCGGCCTCTTCCTCCTTGAGCCAGCTTGAGAGCCAGCGCCCGCTCAACCGGTCGAGCAGTGCCGTGGTCCGCGCACCCGCCTCGGCAAGTGCCGCGAGGCGCTCCGGCGTCACGCCACTGTTCTGGAGGTCCGCCAGCTCCTGCCGTGCCCGCACCCGCTCGAAATGCCGGTCGGCGTTGCTCTCGTCCTCGACCCAGCCCTGGCCAAGCGCCAGGAGATAGTCCCTGAGGGCGGCGCGGCGCACCCCGAGCAATGGGCGGAACAGGCCAAGGCCGTCCCAGTTGCCGAAGCGCGGAATGCCGGCAAGACTGTCGGGGCTCAGGCTGCGGCCCAACCGCATCAGAACGGTTTCAGCCTGGTCGTCCAGCGTGTGGCCGGTCAGCAGCAGACTTGCCCCGTGCTCCCGGCACCAGGACGCCATCAGTCCGTAGCGGGCCTCGCGGGCCTTGGCCTGGAGCCCCGATGAAGGCTTCTCGCCCTCCCAGTTCAGCACATGGTGCGAAAGACCAAGGCGCTCCGCCCATTCGCCCACCAGGCGGGCTTCGCCGGCGGAGGCGGGCCTCAGCCCATGGTCAACGGTGAGGACGCTCAGCGTCAGGCCGGGCTGGTGGCTGTGGGCCCAGTCCCGCGCCAGGCGCATCAGGGCGGTCGAGTCCGACCCGCCGGATACCGCGAGCGCCACATGGCCCTCGCGGCTCAGTGGAGAGAAATCGGCTGCCGGATCAGGAGGCGCAGCCGGCACGCTTGGCTTCGGCCTGGGCGCGCTTGCGGGCGTCGACCGCCTTGGGATACTCCGCGCTCACCGCGGCATATGCCGCACAGGCCTGATCGCTCTGACCCAGCCGGTTGAGCGAGATGCCGAGCTTCAGGAGGCTGTCCGGGGCGCGGCGGCTCTTGGGATACTTCTTGTAGCCCTGCAGGAAGCTTGCGGCGGCGCGCCGGAAATCGCCCTGGGCATAGAAGGTCTCGCCCAGCCAATACTGCGCGGCGCCGGCAAGCCCGTGATCGGGGTATTTCTGCAGGAAGTCGGAGAAGCCGGCCTCGGCTTCCGCGAACTGGCGGCGCAGCAGGCTCTCGTTGGAACGCTCGTAAAGCGCTTCGGGCGATTCGCCAGTCGCACCGGGATCGAGCGCAACGGTCTCGATCGAGTTGGCGCCGGCCTGCTGCTGCTGGACGAAGGCGTCATCGCCCGGCTCCTGCTGGGAGGGCGGCACCAGAACCTTGCCCTGGAAGCCGCCGTCATCGGGCTGGGCAGCCGCATTGTCCATGGCGCCCAGCACCTGGAGGCCGGGAGCGGCGAGATCGGCCTCGCCGGTCTGCGGCGGTGCGCCGATCGGCTGCTGCTGGATCACCTCGATGTCGTTGCTGTCCGGGATGGGGGTTCCGGCCGAGGCGGCGGCCAGGCGCTTCTGCTGGCTGGGGCCCGGCTGTTCCGCCACCTGGGCGGCGGGCGGCGTCATCGGCTGCACGGCGCCGCTCTGTCCGGCGGCAGCACCCGCGCCGGCCTGGGCGCGCAGCTGCTTCACCTCGAAGGAGAGTTCCTGGACTTCGCCCGTCAAGCGCCTCACCTGGTCCTCCAGCATCTGCATGCGGACGGCCATGTCGGAGGCGCTCTGGGCAGCCACGGGGGAAACGAGCCCCACGACCATCAGGGCGAGGGCGGCGACGGGGATTTTCACGAATTTGAGCATGATCTGTACCAAACGGCCCTGGGAGAGAGCGGATTGTCTTTTCAGCCCGGGAAGTGAACCGCAATCACGGTGAAATTGAGGCTGGAAAGGGCAGTCATGCAGAGTGTTGCAGGAGTGTTGCTACTTCGCCCCACCCGTGATGACCGTCACGGCGCGGCGGTTCTGCGACCAGCACTGTTCGGCGTCGCACAGCGCGGCCGGACGCTCCTTGCCATAGGCGATGGAGGAGATGCGGTTGGCGGCCACCCCCTGCGAGATCAGGAACTCGCGGGCCGCCGTGGCGCGCCTGGCGGAAAGGGCGATGTTGTATTCGCGCGTGCCGCGCTCGTCGGCATGGCCTTCGACCTGAACCGTGACCTTGCCATACTTGTTGAGCCACTGGGCCTGGCGGCGCAGCGTCTCCTGGGCCTCGGGGGACAGGGTCGACTTGTCCTCGGCGAAGAACACGCGGTCGCCGACGTTGACGGTGAAATCCTGCTCGGAGCCGGGAACGGCCGCGGCTCCCGGTCCGGTGCCGGCATTGAGGTCGGGGGTGTTCTTCTTCGAGCATGCGGCGAGCGCCAGGAAGCAGCCCAGAACCGCAACAAACTTGAAGCTCGCCAAACGAGAAATCATCTACCCACTCCCTAGTACCCGAGGTCCCCTTGCCGGCCGGCACGACCCTTCACGACCAATCCCCGCACAGGGACTTACACATCATGCAATCTGACGCAACAGGGTTAATTTTCCCTGACTGTTCCGCCACACACCTTCCCCGCCAGAGGGCGGGGAAGGCCGGGCGCACATCGAGACAAGATCAGGAGGTCTTGGCGCCGCCGGTGATGACCGTGACGGCGCGGCGGTTCTGCGACCAGCACTGCTCGGCATCACACAGGGCCGCGGGGCGCTCCTTGCCATAGGCGATCGAGGAGATGCGCCGGGCGGCAACACCCTGCGCGATCAGGAACTCGCGCGCGGCGGTGGCGCGGCGGGCGGAGAGCGCGATGTTGTATTCGCGCGTGCCGCGCTCGTCGGCGTGGCCTTCGACCTGCACCATGACTGACGGATACTTCTGCAGCCACTGCGCCTGCCGGCGGAGCGTCTCCTGGGCCTCGGCCGAGAGCGTCGACTGGTCCTCGGCGAAGAACACGCGGTCGCCCACGTTCACCGTGAAGTCCTGCTCGGACCCCGGAACCGCGGCGGCGCCAGGCCCGGTGCCGGCCGCCAGGTCGGTGTTCTTCTTGGAGCAGGCCGTCAGCGCCAGCACGCAGGCGAAGGCGGCGGCCATCTTGAAACTCGTACGTCTATCCATCTCAGTGCTTCCCGTTTTGTCGTGGTCCTGAAGCGGCCTTTGCATCCCCTGCATCCGGCCGCCGCTTGCGTGAGGCCCCCCGGCCCCCTTGCAGATATCTTTGTCCCGTCACCCTCAGTTCAGCTTGGGCGACCAGGCTGGATCGGAGCCGAAGCCCTCGATCGGCACCCGCTGCTCGTTGTATCCGGTGATGTCGACCGACCACAGCTGCGGCCCGCCGCTGGCGCCCTGGGTGTCGCGGAAGAACATGATCACGCGGCTGTTTGGCGCCCAGGTCGGGCCTTCGTTGTGGAAGCCCTCGGTCAGGATGCGCTCGCCGGAGCCATCGGGCTTCATCACGCCAATGGCGAACTTGCCCCCACCCTGCTTGGTGAAGGCGATGTATTGCCCGTCGGGCGACCACACCGGCGTCGAATAGCGGCCGTCGCCGAAGCTGATGCGCTGCTGTCCGGACCCGTCGGCATTCATCACGTAGATCTGCTGCGTGCCGCCCTGGTCGGATTCGAAGGCGATCCGGGATCCGTCCGGCGCATAGGAGGGTGCCGTGTTGATGGCCGGCACATTGGTGAGCTGGCGCACACCGCGCGAGCGCAGGTCGAGCTCGTAGATGTTGGAGTTTCCGCCTTCCTGGAGGCTCATGATCACGCGCTGTCCATCAGGCGAGAAGCGCGGGGCGAAGCTCATGTTGGGGAAGTCGCCCACGATCTCGCGCTGCT
>JADCDC010000388.1 GCA_020252385.1 Aestuariivirga sp. | reverse complement strand
GGACAGCGACCACCGCGACGAAAACCGAGAGAAACCGACCCATGCTGACGCGCAAGCAACTCGAACTCCTCCTGTTCATCAACGAAAGGTTGAAAGAGGAAGGCGTGCCCCCTTCCTTCGAGGAGATGAAGGACGCCCTGAACCTGCAGTCCAAGTCCGGCGTGCACCGGCTCATCGTGGCGCTCGAGGAACGCGGCTTCCTCCGCCGCATGCCGAACCGGGCCCGCGCGCTGGAGGTGGTGAAGCTCCCTGAAAGCCATTCGCCGAGCCTCGCCAGCAAGAAGGCGACGGGCTTCACGCCCAATGTCATCCAGGGCAATCTCGGCCGGGTGAAGCCCGTGGCCTCCGCCCAGGACGGAGCACCCAAATCCGCCGTGATCCCGATGATGGGCCGCATCGCCGCCGGTGTTCCGATCTCGGCGATCCAGGACCATACTGCCAACATCACGGTGCCGCCTGCGATGCTGGGAGGCGGCGAGCACTTCGCGCTCGAGGTCAAGGGCGATTCGATGATCGATGCCGGCATCTTCGACGGCGACACGGTGATCATCCGCAAGGGCGACACCGCGCATAACGGCGACATCGTCGTGGCCCTCGTCGACGAGGAGGAGGCCACGCTGAAGCGCCTGCGCCGCAAGGGCGACTCGGTGGCGCTTGAGGCCGCCAACACGGCCTATGAGACCCGCATCTTCGGACCCGACCGGGTGCGCGTCCAAGGTCGCCTCATCGGGCTGATGCGCAAGTATTGAGTCTTATTCCTCTTCCCCACATGCGTGGGGGAGAGGAATGACAAGGGGCAGTGGCACTGGCCTTGGAACGCATCGCGACTTGGCCTAACCTCAGTCGAACGCTTTGTCCCCCTTGGAGTGCATCCCCCATGAAGATCTACGGCGACCTCATCTCTCCCTTCGTCCGCATGACCGTCGCCGCTGCCCATGAGGTGGGTCTCGGCGACAAGGTCCAGCACATCGTCGAGCCGGTCAAGCCGACCGAGGTCAACGCCAGGCTGAGCAGCCTCTCGCCCATCGGCAAGATCCCGGTGCTCGAGACCGATCATGGGCATGGCATCTATGATTCCCGCGTCATCATCGAATATCTCTGCCATGTCGCTGGCAACACCACGCTCATCCCGCATGACGGGGTGAAGCGCTTCCGCGTGCTGACGCTGCAGGCGCTGGGCCAGGGTGTCGCCGATTCCGCCGTCGCCTACCGCTACGAGACGGCGATGCGCCCCAAGGGCCTTCAGTGGGAAGACTGGATGGCGCGCACCGAGGCCCGCCTCCATGCAAGTTTCGACGATCTCGAAAGCAACTGGATGGAGACGCTGCACGAGGTCAATGCCGGCTCACTCGCCGTGGCGGTGAGCCTCGCCTATATCGACTTTCGGCTTCCCGACATGCACTGGCGCAGCGGCCGGCCGAAGCTGGGCCACTGGCACGAGGCCTTTTCCGGCCGGGACAGCATGGTGAAGACCGCGCTGAAGCCGAAGTGACTGCGGCAAGAGGTGCCTTGAAAGCGCAAGGGCCTACGTCCAATTTCGGTTCATGAGTGAACATGACGTGATCGTGGCGGGGGCCGGCCCCGCAGGGCTTGCCGCAGCCTGCCTCCTTGCGCTGGACGGGCGGCGCGTGGCGCTGGTGGCGAAGGACCAGGGTGATGCCAGCGACCCGCGCACCGTGGCGCTGATGCAGCCCTCGATCCGGCTCCTGATGCATCTGGGGCTGTGGCCGGGCGCGCTCAAGGACCAGACCCAGCCCCTGAAAAAGCTCCGCCTGATCGACGACACGGGTGCGATGTTCAAGGCGCCGACCATCACCTTCGACCCCGCGGAACTGGGCGAGGAGGCCTTCGGCTGGAACTTCCCGCTGGGCCTGCTGATCCCCGCCCTGTTCGCGCGCGCCAGGCACCTGGGTGTTGAGATGACGGGGGCCGATGCCGCTGCTGCAGCGACTGCTGGCGGCGGCGTGAGTGTCACGACCACCGAAGGCCGCCGCCTCGAGGCGCGCGTGGCGCTCGCCGCGGACGGCCGCAATTCGCTGTTGCGCGAGGCGGCGGGGATCCGCACCAACCGCTGGTCCTATGACCAGACGGCGCTTGCCACGAGCTTCGAGCATTCGGGCCCGCATGATGGGATCTCGACCGAGCACCACAAGGGAGCGGGCCCCTTCACCACCGTGCCGATGCCGGGAAACCGCTCCGCTCTCGTGTGGATGGAGCGCCCGGCGCGCGCGGCCGAGCTGATGGCGCTCTCCGACCAGGAGCTTGCCGCGGAAATCCAGATCGGCTGCCATGGCGCACTCGGCCGCGTCTTCAACGTGGGCCCCCGCCGGCTGTTTCCGATGCAGGGCCTGGTGGCGCGTGACTTCGCGAAGAACCGCATCATCCTCATCGGCGAGGCGGCGCATGTGGTGCCGCCGATCGGGGCTCAGGGCCTCAACATGTCGCTCCGCGATGCCGCACAGGCGGCCGACCTGATGGAGGGCGAGGACGACCCCGGCAACGCCGACATCATGAGCCGCTATGACGCGCTGCGCCGGCGCGACGTGCAGCCGCGCCAGCAGGTGATCGACATGATGAACCGCTCGCTGCTGTCAGGCTTCGTGGCGCTCGAGGCCGGCAGGACGGCCGGCATGGCGCTGCTCGCCCAGTTTGGCCCGCTGCGGCGTGCGGCGATGCAGTATGGGCTGGCCCCCTCCTCGGGCCTTCCCCGCGTGATGCGCCCGCCGGCGCCGGAGGCTCAAGGGACTGCGCCGGCCCTCATCGCATAGACGATCAGCGGGATGGTGAGGGCGGAGAGCGCGGTCGTGACGATCACCGCGGTCGAGGCTCCCTCGACATAGGTGCGGTAGTGGCTGGCCAGGATGAAGG
>JADCDC010000387.1 GCA_020252385.1 Aestuariivirga sp. | reverse complement strand
GCCCTGGCCGACAACGTCGACGCCGCGGCGAACCTCTATCTCGGCCGCGAGCTGAGGACGCGCTGGGGCACGCTCGACGACGTGGCGATGGAGGCCGAGTGCCGCAAGGTGATGGGCCGCCTCAACCCCAACTTCCGCCGCTTCAAGGAGCCGGTCATGGCGCTCTCGGGCGGCCAGCGCCAGTCGGTGGCAATCGCGCGCGCCATCCACTTCAACGCCCGCATCCTGATCATGGACGAGCCGACGGCGGCGCTCGGGCCCCAGGAGACCGCACAGGTGGGCGAGCTCATCAAGCAGCTCAAGGCGGAAGGCATCGGCATCTTCCTCATCAGCCACGACATCCATGACGTGTTCGACCTCGCCGACCGCGTCACCGTGATGAAGAACGGCCGCGTGGTGGGCTCGGCGCGCACCTCGGACGTGGACCACGACGAGGTGCTGGGCATGATCATCGCCGGCAAGTGCCCGCCCGGCGCAATCCCCGGCCCCGGAGCGCTGCAGAGCGCCGCGTGAGCCGCTTCGACGTCGTTTCGCTGGGCGAGCCGCTCTATGAGCTGAACCGCCAGCCTGACGGGCGCTTCCTTCCGGGCTTCGGCGGCGACACGCTGAACGTGGCCATCGCCGCCCGGAGGCTCGGCAGCCCCGCTGCCTATGTGACACGGCTGGGCGATGACATCTTCGGCACGGAGATCCGCGCCCTGATCCGGCGCGAGGGCATCGACGACAGCGCCGTGAGGCCGGGGGGAGACGCGCCGACCGGGCTCTATTTCGTGACGCACGGACCCCAGGGCCACGTCTTCACCTATCGCCGCCAGGGATCCGCCGCGAGCCTGATGACGCCCGCCGACCTCGATCCCGCGATGATTGCCGGGAGCCGCTTCCTCCATGCCTCCGGCATCAGCCAGGCGATCAGCGCCACCGCCGCGGCGACGGTGGCGGCCGCGATCGCCATGGCGAAGGCTTCGGGCACGCGCGTGTCCTTCGACACCAATTTCCGGCCCCGGCTGTGGACGGCGGAGACGGCGCGGCCCGTGATCGAGTCCGCGGCGCGCGAGGCCCATATCCTCAAGACCTCGGTCGAGGATTGCGAGGCCCTGCTGGGCCTTGGCGAACCCACCGCCATCGCCCGCCACTTCCTTGCGCTGGGGGCAGGCGCGGTGATCGTCACGCTGGGGCGCAACGGCGTCTTCCTCGCCACCAGCGCCAGCACCTCGCATGTGCCGGGCCATCCGGTGGCGGCGGTCGATGCCACGGGCGCGGGGGATGCCTTCACGGGCGCACTGCTCGCCGAACTGGCCCGCGGACGCCCGCTCGCCGCCGCGGCGGGCTTCGCCAATGCCGCCGCCGCCCTCTCCACGCTGGGCTATGGCGCGATCGCGCCGCTTCCGTCTCGCCCCGAGGTTGAGGCCGCCGTCGCGCCCGGCGACCCGCTTGATCTGGATCAAGGCTGAATGTGAGCACGGCACCGAATGTAGCCTTTGCCCCCAGGATCAAGCCTTCTCAATGTCGCAAGCGCCCGTTACCGAGAGATCCATTTTCCTTGCCAGGAACCCGCTGGACATGATCGCCAGCGCCCATGCGCTGCAGGTCCAGATGTGCGACGCCATGGAGCGCATTGCCGACGGGCTGCCGGACGAGGTCGACCGCAGGCTCTGCGCCCAGGTCGCCTCCTGCCTCGAATTCGACCTGCCGCTCCACCACCATGACGAGGAGCATGCGCTGTTTCCCCTGCTGCGGCAGCGCGGCCTTCCCGAGGACGGCCTCGAAACCATCCTCGAGCGGCTGGCGGCCGAACACTCCTCCGACAATGACTTCGCCTCCGAGATCGCCGAGGCGCTGGAAACGCTGGGCCAGGGCGGCAGGCCCTCCAACCCGGAGATGCTGGGCTATATGCTGCGCGGCTTCTTCGAACGCTACCGGCGGCATGTGCACTGGGAAAACACGCTGGTCATGCCGCTGGCGCGGCTCAGGCTGACGCCGGACGACCTCGACGCGCTGCAGGCGCAGATGAACGAGAACCGCCGCCAGGCCGGCTGAGCTCCCGTCTTCCCCCCTCTCTCCCCATGCGTCTTGCGTCCGGCCTCCCGCCGGGTGATCCTTCGCGCCTCTTGCGTAGGCTGGTGAAGGCGGATCCATGACGGTTGAAACGGTGCAGGCGTCCCGCACGGGGATGTGGGCGTCGCTCGCGGTGGCGCTGTGCGGCGCCATCTGGGGCGGCTTCTGGCTGCCGCTGCGCTGGCTTGAAACGCAGGGCCTTGGCGGCGCCTGGGTGAGTGTCATCTTCTTCGGCGTGGCGGCCCTCGTGCCCTTGCCCTTCATGCTGCGGAAAAGCGCATGGGAAGGCTTTGCCAGCCAGCTCGTGACCGGCACGCTCCTCGGTCTCGCCTTCACGCTCTACACCGTGAGCCTGGTGATGACCGAGGTCATCAATGCCATCCTGCTGTTCTACCTGACGCCGGTGTGGAGCACGCTCGCCGGCATGGCGCTGCTGGGCGAGCGGATGAGCTGGCAACGCGGCCTCGCCATCGCGCTGGGCTTCGGCGGCATGGTGTTCATCCTCGGTTTCGACAACGGGCTGCCGCTGCCCTCGAACCCCGGCGACCTGCTCGCACTGGTGAGCGGCATGCTGTGGGCCGCCGGAACCATGCGGAGCTTCAGCCGTCCATCGCATGGCGTGAGCCTGCCGGTGTTCAGCTTCTGCCTCGGCGGCCTTGCTGCCTCGCTCGCCGTGGCGGGCGCCGCCATGGCGCTGGGCTCGCCCGTCGCGGCGCTGTCGGACGCCGGGCAGGCGGTGCCCTGGGCCGTGCTCATCGCACTCGTCTTCTTCGTGCCGCCGAACTTCCTCGTGCTGTGGGCGGCACAGCGCATCGATTCGGGCCGTGTGGGCATCCTGCTCATGACGGAAGTGCTGGCGGGCGCCCTCACCGCCTGGCTCTTCGCGGGCGAGGACTTCGGCGCGATGGAATTCACCGGCACCGCCCTGATCCTCTGCGCCTGCCTCGTGGAGGTGCTGGGCCGGCGGTGATTTCATTCCCGAAACATTCCTCTCCCCCACGCATGTGGGGGAGAGGGCAGGGTGAGGGGGTGGTGGC
>JADCDC010000386.1 GCA_020252385.1 Aestuariivirga sp. | reverse complement strand
GAACTCGTCCGCCGGGCAGTTCCAGAATTCGTCCGCCAGGCAATGCGGATGGCGGGAGAGCAGCGCCACCACCAGCATCTCGTCGAGCAGCGCCACGGGCCCCTTCCTGCCGCGCTCCATGTGCTCGGCATAGTCGCGCAGGAAGCCATCGCCCCGCGGCCGCGAAATCCCCATCACGCCGATGTTCACGTCCTGATGGTCGATGGTGATCCGGCGGACCGCCTTCGCATAGGTGTCGTCGTCGAGCAGGTGCCTGATGCCGTTGATGAGGGCCACGCGTCCGCCCGGCTTTTCCGGCGTACCGTCGATGCCATAGGGTGCCGGATAGAAGCGCGTGACCAGCAGGCCCATCCTCTCGAGCGGCTCCCACATCGGATCGATGCCGCTGCAGAAGACGAGGTCGCTGTCGAAGGAGAGCGTCGTGCGGTAGGGGCTCGCGATGAACATGCGGTGGCGGTCGTAGGACTTGCTGAGATAGCGGATCGGGAGCACTGACACGTCGAGGCGCAAAAGGTCGGACGCGAGTTCGCGGCTGAACTCGTCCTCGGTGAGGAAGACCGAGATCGCGCCGGCATAGAACTTGCGGAGCGAATGGAGTGCCACCAGCAGGCGCAGCCCATAGACCCCGCCGTAGTTGAAGAAGATACAGCCGCGTTCCGCCATCCCAGCCTGCCTGTCCCCTGCGGCCCGTCACGCCAGCGCGAAGGCTGATCCTTCCACCGCCGCGTGCGTGATGGCGGCGACATCCCAGGCGATGCCGAGGCCCGGCTCGTCGGAGGGAATCGCGTGGCCATCCTCGATCCGCATCGGCTCCGTGGTGAGCGAGTCGATCTGCGGAATATACTCGACCCAGCGCGCATTGGGAACGGCGGCGCATAGCGACACATGCAGTTCCATCAGGAAATGCGGGCAGACCGGCACGTTGAAGCATTCCGCGAGATGCGCCACCTTGAGCCAGGGCGTGATGCCGCCGATCCGCGCCACGTCCACCTGCACGATGGAGCAGGCGCCGCGCTCCAGATATTCGCGGAAATGCAGATGGCTGTAGAGGCTCTCGCCCACAGCGATCGGGATCGTGGTGCTCTGCGAGAGGCGCACGTGGCCCTGGATGTCGTCCGCCGTCAGCGGCTCCTCGAACCAGGCGATGTCGAGCGGTGTGAGGCAGCGCGCGCGGCGGATCGCCTCGTCCACGGTGAAGCGCTGGTTGGCGTCCGTCATGATCTCGAAACCGGGGCCCACCGCCTCGCGCACCGCCTGGAGCCGTGCCACGTCCTCCGACACATGCGGGCGCCCAACCTTGATCTTGGATCCGCCGAAGCCCTTGGCCTTCGCCTGCAGCGCGTCGTCCACCAGAGCCGCGGTGTCGATGTGAAGCCAGCCGCCCTCGGTCGTGTAGAGCGGCACGCGCGCCTGCGCACCGCCCGCCATGCGGTGCAGGGGTTCCCGCATGCGGCGGCATTTGAGGTCCCACAGTGCGGTGTCGATGGCGGCAAGGGCGAGCGATGTGATGGCGCCGACCGTCGTCGCATGGGTGAGAAAGAAGAGGTCGCGCCAGATGCGCTCGATCTCCATCGCCTCGCGCCCGATCAAGGCCGGTCCCAGCGTGCGGCGGATCAACTCCATGATGGAGGGGCCGCCGGTGCCGATCGTGTAGCTGTAGCCTGTGCCGACGGCGCCGTCCGAATCGAAGATGCGGATGATCGGGGTTTCCTGGCTGACGAAGGACTGTATCGCGTCGGTGCGCTTCACCTTCGGCTTCAGGTCCACCATCAGGGCTTCGACGCGTGTGATCTTCGCCATTATGTCCTCCTCAGTGCACGCGCCGGTGCCGGAAGGCATCGACGGTGCGCATCACGCCGCGGAGCTCGGCCAGGCCCTTGAGCCTGCCGATGCAGGAATAGCCGGGGTTCACCGTCTTGCCGATGTCGTCGACGATCTTGTGCCCGTGGTCGGGCCGCATGGGGATCTCGCGTCTCTCGCGGTCCTCGATGAGGCGGAGTGCCGCGATGACGCCGATCATGTCGGTGTCGCCGTCAAGATGCTCGGCCTCGTAGAAGGAGCCATCGCGCTCGCGCGTGGTGTTGCGCAGATGCGCAAAGTGGATGCGCGGCGCGAAGGCGCGGGCCATCCTGACAAGGTCGTTCGTCGGGTGGGCGCCATAGGAGCCGGTGCACAGGGTGACACCATTGGCGGGGCTCGGCACGGCATCGAACAGCTTCTGCGTATCCGCCTGCGTCGAGTTCACGCGCGGCAGGCCGAACAGCGGGAAGGGCGGATCGTCCGGATGAATCGCCAGCTTGACACCCGCTTCCTCCGCCGTCTCGGCGATCTCGCGGACGAACATGAAGAGGTGCTGGCGCAGCCCCTCCAGCGTGATGTCGCGATATTCGTCGAGCTGGCGCAGGAAGCTCTGCCGGTCATAGACCGTCTCGCGGGCCGGCACCCAGTCGATCAAATTGCGCTCTAGCTGCGCGAGCTTGCTTTCGGGCCAGCTGGCAAGGCGCTGCCTTGCCGCGGCGATGCGTTCGGGCGGGTGGTCGGCTTCGGCGTTGCGGCGCTTCAGCACCAGCACGTCATAGGCGCAGAAGTCGACGATGTCGAAGCGCAGCGCCGTGCCACCGTTGGCAAGCGGCCAGTCGAGATCGGTGCGCGTCCAGTCGGTGATGGCCATGAAATTGTAGCAGCACACCTTGATGCCGGCGCGCCCCACGGCGCGGATCGAGGCCTTGTGGTTGTCGATCTTCTGGCGATAGTCGCCGCTCCGCGTCTTGATGGCCTCGGGCACCGCGATGCTTTCGACCACGTCCCAGGTGAGGCCCGCGGCCTCGATCTCCGCCTTGCGCTTCTGCACCTCATCGTCAGTCCACGCCTGGCCGCGGTTCATGTGGTGGAGGGCCGAGACGACTCCCACCGCACCTGCCTGCCGCACATGGGCCAGCGTCACGGGGTCATCGGGGCCGAACCAGCGCCAGGTCTGTCTCATGGATGTGCACTCCGGAAGGCTTCGTATGTTCGCCTGCTGCCGATGCGGAACAGGCTGTCGAGTGCCTGCGTGACAGCGTTGATGAATACGGGATCCTGGGGCAGATCGCGCCCGAAGACCTGCTCGAGCGAGAGCAGGGCAGGGGCGAGCCTTGATGCGTCGGGGCCTGCGGCATCGGCCCTGGCGCGCAGCGTATCGCGCAAGGGATCGCGCACGTCGATTGCGTTGCCCTGCTCGTCGATCCCCGTCACGTAGCGCATCCAGGCGGCAACGCCGAGTGCGAGTGCATCGATGCGCTGACCCGCCTTCAGCCGGTCGCGAGTGGTGCCGAGCAGGCGCTGCGGCAGCTTCTGCGATCCGTCCATGGCGATCTGCCATGTGCGGTGGCGGAGGCCCGGGTTTCGGAAGCGCCTGAGCAGGGCGAGCTTGTAGGCCGCGATGTCGGCGCCGGGCGGCACCGCAAGCGTCGGCGTCACCTCCTCGTTCATCAGGTGAGCGGCGAGATGGGAGAGGGCCTCGTCCCGCATGCAGTCGGCGATGGTCTCATGGCCCGCGAGATAGCCGAGATAGGCCATGGTGGAATGCGCCCCGTTGAGAAGCCGCAGCTTCATCAGTTCAAAGGGCGCGATGTCGCTGACGAAGGTCGCGTCCCAGGCGGGGCGGCCTTGCGGGAAATGATCCTCCACCACCCAGTTGTTGTAGGCCTCGGTGACGACGGGCCAGGAATCCGAAAGCCCGGTCGCGGCGGCAATGCGCGCCCGGTCGGCGTCGGTCGTCGCCGGCACGATGCGGTCCACCATGGTGGCGGGGAAGGCGACGTTCTCCGCGACATGGCGTCCAAGTGCCGGATCGCGCAGATGCGCCAGCCGCGTCACCACCTTCGCAACGGTGCGGCCATTGGCCGGAAGATTGTCGCAGCACAGCACGGTGAAGGGCGGCAGCCCGCGCGCCTTGCGGGCCCGCAGCGCCTCCACCAGGAAGCCGGGCGCGGAGCGGGGGGCGCTGGGGTTCGCGAGGTCATGGACGATGTCGGGATGGCTCTCGTTCAGCTCGCCCGTCGCCGGGTCATGGCAATAGCCCTTCTCGGTGACGGTGAGCGAGACGATCTTGACCGACGGCAGGCACATGGCCTCGATCAGCGCTTGGCAGTCCTCTGGCGCCACCAGCACGCCGCGCAGCGCGCCGATGAGGCGGCAGCGCTCGCCCGTCTCGTCACTCTCGGCTAGGGTGTAGAGCCAGTCCTGCGGCGCCAGCGCGTCACGCGTTTCGGGCGAGCGGAGGCTGGCACCCATGATGCCCCAGCGAAGGTCGCCCTTGCGCAGAACGGCGTCCGTATAGTCCGCCATGTGCGCGCGGTGGAAGGCCCCCACGCCGAGGTGCACGATACCGATGTCGAGGAGGCGCGGATCATAGGCGAGTGTTGCCGTGCCGAGCGAAAGACGCTCCGTCATGCCGCCTCCCGCCCGTGGATCAGCGCCATGATCGCCGTGCTCACGCGCTCATAATTGCGGTCGTTCTCGACCAGGCCCTCGATCCGGTAGTCATCCATCACGGCGACGCGGTCGGCGACGTCCACCATCTCGGTGAGGTCCGAGGTGATGAGCAGGACGGCGGTTCCCGCCTCGGCCAGCTCATGGATCAGGTCATGCAGATAGGCCTTGGTCTTGATGTCGATGCCGACCGATGGCTCGTCGATGATGAGGAGCTTCACGCCCGCCGCGATCCACTTCGCCACCGAGACCTTCTGCTGGTTGCCGCCCGAAAGGTTGCCGATGGTCTGGTCGAGGGAGGGCGTCTTCACCTCGAGCTTGCGCAGCACAGGGCCAACCTTCTGCGCCACCGTGCCGTCACGCAGGAAGCCCAGGGCATTGGCGAGGCTCTTCCACACGGTGATGCCGGCATTGTCCAGCACCGAATGCAGCAGGATCAGGCCTTCGCCCTTCCGGTCCTCGCTCACATAGCCGACGCCTAAGTCCAGCGCCTCGGCGACGGAGCCGATCTTCACCGGCTTGCCGCCAACGCGGATCTCTCCGCCCGTCTGGCGCGCGAGTCCCAGCACCGCCTTGGCGAGTTCGCTGCGGCCCGCGCCGACGAGCCCATAGAGGCCGAGGATCTCGCCGGGGCGCACCGAGAGCGACACATTCTCGTGCCCCGCCGCCGAGGAATAGTCGCGGAGTTCGAAGAAGGGCGGGGCGGCGGGCTGCGGCCGAGGTGCGCGGCGCGAAATGCGCTCGGCGCGGCCGATCATCATCTTCACCACGTCGTCACGGTTCAGCGTCTTCAGCGGCTGGCTGTCGCAGGCGTTCTTCCCGTCGCGCAGCACCGTCACCGTGTCGCAGATGTCGAAGACCTCCTCGAGCTTGTGGCTGACGAAACCGATGGCCACGCCATCGTCGCGGAGCTTCCTGAGAATCCTGAACAGCACCTGCGCCTCGCTCGGCGTGAGGGAGGCGGTGGGCTCGTCGAGGAGCAGCACGCGCGATTGCAGCGACAGCGCCTTGCCGATCTCCACAAGCTGCATCTGCGCGACGCTGAGGCGGGAGACCGGCGTCATCGGGTCGATGTCGAGATCGAGCTGCTTCAGCCAGCGGCTCGCTTCCGCGGCAAGCGCCTTGTAGTCGACGCGCGACAGCGAATTGGCGCCGAGCCGGTCCAGCATGATGTTCTCGGCGACCGAGAAACGGGTGACGAGGTTCCGCTCCTGGTGGACGACGCCCAGGCCCCCCGCCGCCGCCTGCCTTGGGTTGGCGAAGCGCACCGGGCGGCCCTCCATGGTGATCTCGCCCTGATCGGCTGCGTGGATGCCGGTCATGATCTTGATGAGGGTGGATTTCCCCGCGCCATTCTCGCCCAGCAGCGCATGCACCGAGCCGCCGGTGAGCGTCATCGACACGGCGTCGAGCGCCTTGACACCGGGGAAGGACTTGCTGACGTTTGAAACCTTGAGCGCCGTCATCTCAGCGCGCCTCGTTCAGCTTCGCCACGCGGATCTCACGGTAGCGGTTGATGCCGACGGCCCACAGGATCAGGGCGCCCAGAACGATCTGCACCACGAAGGGGTCGATGGCGAACAGCACCAGCGCCTGGGTGATGATGGCGATGATGACGACGCCGAAGAAGGTGCCCGCCACGCTCACGTGGCCCCCCGCCAGCACGGCACCGCCGATCACCGGGGCCGCGAAGGAGGAGATCAGCCAGTCATCGCCGATGGTGGGCTGGCCGATCTGCAGCCTTGCCACCAGCATCATGCCGGCGATTGCCGCAAGGAGGCCCGAGATCGCATGCGCCCAGATGATGGTGGCGGTGATGTTGATGCCGGAAAGCTCCGCCGCCGTGCGGTTGCCGCCGACAGCGAGGATGTAGCGCCCGATGCGGAGCCGGTTGAAGAGATACCACATCCCCACACTGGCGATGATCATCGGCACGATCAGCCAGGGGATGGGTCCGAAGATCGCGTGGTTGCCGAAGTCCTTCACACTCTGCGGCACGCCGTAGAAGGGCTGCGCCTCGGTGATGCCGAGGTTGATGCCCTTGAAGATCTGGAGGCCCGCCAGCGTGATGATGAAGGCCGAGATGCCGGTCCTCGCGATGACGAAACCTGACGCAGCACCTGCCGCCGTGCCGATGGCGAGGCCGATCAGCAGCGCGATGACGGGCGGCACGCCATAGAGCTCCATCACCGCGACGAAGCAGATGGCGACGAGGCCGCCGAAGGCGCCCAAGGCCAGGTTCATCTGACCGATGGCGATGATGACGAGCTGGCCCAGTGCGATCACCATGTTGACGGCGATCGCAGACAGCAGCACCAGGATGTTGAAGGGCGAAAGGAAGCTCGGCTGCAGGATCGAGATGCCCACCACCGCCACGAGGCAGACAAGTGCGGGCCCCACCCAGTCATTGTCGAAGAGGCGGTTCATCAGATGAGCCCCCGCTTGCGCAGCACGCCCTGGCGCAGCCGGTCGGTGAGCACCGCCGCGAGCAGGATGAGCCCCAGGCAGGCGAGGATCCAGAATTCGCCGACGCGCATCAGCAGGAGCCCGCTCGTCATGATGGTGACGAAGGCAGCGCCCAAGAGCGTGCCGATGACCGAGACGCGCCCGCCGGACAAGAGCGTGCCGCCCAGCACAGGTGCGAGGAAGGCGGGAAGCAGCCAGTCCTGGCCCAGATGCCCCGCCATGGAGGGAACGGCCGCACCGGTGCGCGCGGTGAGCATCAGCCCTGCGAGTGCGGCCAGTGCCCCCGTCAGCATGTGGCAGGCGGTGATGACGCGGCCGGTGCGGATGCCGGAGAGTTCCGCCGCGCGCGGGTTGGCGCCCGCCGCCAGCATCTGCCGGCCCAGCGTGGTGAAGCGGTAGAAGATGGACAGCGCCACGCAGACGACAAGCGTGATGACCAGCAGCACGGAGACCATGCCGAACAGCCGCGTCTTGCCGAACTGCGTCACCTCCGGCGGCAGCTGGTTGAAGGCCTGCGCCTTGGTGAGGAAGATCATGATGCCGAAGAAGATGCTCATGCTGGCGAGCGTGATGATGAAGCTGTGCACGCCCGAGCGCACCACCGCATAGCCGTTGATGAAGCCCAGGCTGGCGCCGAACAGGATGGCCATCGGCACGGCGATGGGAAGCGGCACGCCCATCGCCTGGGCGAGCCAGCCGAAGACCATGGCGGCGCAGACCCCGATGGCGCCCACCGACAGGTCGAGCCCGCCGGTGACGATCACCGCCATCATGGCGAGCCCGATCATGGTGTCGATGCCGATCTGCCGGCCGATGGTGAACAGGCTGAAGGGCGAGGTGAAGCCGGGCAGGGTGAGCGCAAACGTGCCGAAGGCCACCGCGATCAGCACCGCCAGGCCGAACTCGTTGCTGAGCAGCAGGCGCAGCAGGCCGGAGCCCTGCCGACGTGCGGGCATCGCGTCAGCTGTAACATCGGTCATCAGTCATCTCCAGAATGTCCCTTCTCCCGTTGCGCAAGCAATGGGAGAAGGTGGCGCGTAGCGACGGATGACGGCCTCTTTCCGCGAGTCCCGATGCCGGAAGAGGCCCTCATCCGCCCTGTCGGGCACCTTCTCCCATCGGCTTACGCCGACGGGAGAAGGGAACGCCGAAGACCCCTCACTTGCAGTCCATGTAGTCCTTCTCGAAGTTGGCGAGGATGTCCTTGGTGATGCCGCGCATCGCGTCGACATAGGTGTCGACCTGTGCCGCATCGACGAACACCGTGCCGCTGTCGACGAACTTCGCGGTCAGGGCATTGGACTTCCACGGCGCGTCGGCCTTCAGCGTGCAGCCGGTGCGCAGCTTGTTCAGCACATAGGAGCCGATATAGCCCTGGCCATAGGGGTTCTGCAGCATGGTGCCGTTGACGAAGCCGTCCTTGATCGCCTGCAGCACAACTTCATCATGGTCGATGCCGACCATCTTGATGCGCTTGTCGCCCATCTTGCGGAGCGCGTTGGCGGCCGTCACCGCCGGAACCCAGGCGGTGGTCACGATGCCGTCGACATTGGCGGCACTGGCGGCGAGGAAGGCGTTGATCTTCTCTTCCGCCGGCTGCGGCGCGTCGATGTCGGCAATCACCTGCAACACCTCGACCGCGCCATTGGTCTCGGCCGCCGCCTTGTTCACCGCATCGATGCGGAGCTGCGTGTTGGGGTCGACGAGGAAGCCGGTGAAATGCGCGATCTTGCCCTTGCCGCCCATCGCCTTGATGAGCTCCTTGGTGCCGAGATAGGCGGAGTTGCCGGTATCGGTTCCCATGCAG
>JADCDC010000385.1 GCA_020252385.1 Aestuariivirga sp. | reverse complement strand
CCACCGAGCCCGTGAAGGAGATGGCGTTCACGTCGCGCGAGTCGAGCATCGTCTGGCCGACAACGGAGCCGCGGCCCATGACCAGGTTGAACACGCCCTTCGGCATGCCCGAGCGCGAGACGATTTCCGCCAGCGCCCAGGCGGAGCCCGGCACGAGGTCGGCGGGCTTGAACACAACGCTGTTGCCGAAGGCGAGTGCGGGGGCCATCTTCCAGGCCGGGATGGCGATGGGGAAGTTCCACGGGCAGATGAGGCCGACGACGCCCAAGGGCTCCCGCGTGATGGTGACGTCGACGCCGGGGCGCACCGAGGAGATGGCAACACCCTCGACGCGCAAGGCCTCCTGCGCGAAGAACTTGAAGATCTGTGCGGCGCGCATCGTCTCGGCGATGCCGTTCGGGAGGGGCTTGCCCTCCTCGCGCGAGAGGAGACGCCCGATCTCGTCCTTCCGGGCGAGGAGTTCCGTGCCGATGAATTCGAGCGCATCGGCCCTCGCCTGCGGCGTGGCCGCAGCCCAGCCCGGCTGGACGGCCTTCGCGGCGGCAATGGCAGCCTCGGCCTGGGCCCTGTCGGCCTGGGCATATTCACCCACGATGTCGGTGATGTCCGAAGGGTTGACATTCTCGCGAACCCCCTTGCCTTCCAGCCATTCGCCATTGATGAAGTTGCGATGCAGCGCCATGATGCCGAGCTCCGTTGATTTTCGGGGCGGACCATAAGGAGGCCGGTGAATTGAGGCAAGCTTGGGATGTGGCGGTCGTTGGGGCGGGGATGATGGGCCATGGCATGGCTGCCAACCTGCTGCGGCATGGCCACCGCGTGCGCGTCATCGCGCACCGCAACCGCCAGCCCATCGAGGACCTGGTGGCGAAGGGTGCGAGCGAGGCGCGCTCGCTCTCCGAGATCGCGCAAGCCGAGGTGATCCTGCTCTGCCTCACCACCTCGAAGGTGGTGGAGGAGACGCTGGCGCAGATGAAGCCGGCCCTTCGCGCCGGGCAGATCATCCTCGATTCCGGCACCTCGGCACCCGCCGCGACGAAACGCACCGCGCAGGAGCTGGCAGGGCGCGGCATCGCCTATGCCGACATTCCGCTCACCGGGGGGCCGGAACAGGCGGAGGCCGGCACGCTGGGCGTGCTGTGCGGGGCAGCACCTGAGACCTTCGCGCGGATCGAGCCCCTGCTCTCCTGCTTTGCCACCACCATCCGGCACTTCGGGCCGCCGGGCTCCGGGCACACGGCCAAGCTCATCTCGAACTACCTCGTCACCGGCATGGTGGCGCTGGTGGCGGAAGCCTTCGGCACCGCGCATCGGGCGCAGATCGACTGGAAGGACCTCTACGAGGTGATGCTGAACGGCTCCGGCAACTCGGGCGTGTTGCGCAAGATGGTAGAGCCCGCCCTCAACGGCAATTTCGACGGCTATCGTTTCGCACTTGCGAATGCGGCGAAGGACATCGGCTACTATGCCGAGCTTGCGGAAGGGCTGGGTTGCAATTCCAGGCTGACGGAATCCGTTGCGGAGATCTTCGCCCGCGCCGTAGAAACAGGACATGGCGGACGGAACGTCAGCCACCTGCTTGACCCTGCAATTGATGATGTGAGCTGATGCTGAAGATCAATCCTGCCGTCGCGGCCATCGAGGAAGAAACAGCCTTCACCGTGCTGGACCGCGCCAATGCGCTGAAAGCGAAGGGCCACCCCGTCATCAACTTAGGCATCGGGCAGCCCGACTTCACGCCGCCCAGGCACATTCTCGAAGCCGCCGAGAAGGCGGTGCGCGACGGGCCCCATGGCTACACCACGCCCCAGGGCCTGCCGGTGCTGCGCGAGGCCGTGGCACAATATGTGGGCAACCGCTTCAAGGTGCCGGTGTCGGCGGAGGAGGTGGTGATCGTGCCGGGCGGCAAGGTGACCTTCTACTTCGCCTGCCAGATCTTCGGCGGGCCGGGAGCAGAGATCCTCTATCCCGATCCCGGTTTCCCGCCCTACCGCGACGCCGCGCGCTCGAGCGGGGCAAAGGCGGTCCCCTACCCCATCCGCGAGGAGAAGGACTTCGGCTTCGATGCCGAGGAGGTGCTCTCCCTCATCACGCCGGCCACACGCCTCATCATCATCAACTCGCCCGCCAACCCGACGGGCGGCGTCGTCTCGCGCGAGGAGATCACGAAGCTGGCGCATGGCCTCGCCAGGCACCCGAACGTCGCCGTGCTGTCAGACGAGATCTACAGCCATCAGGTCTATGACGGTGTCGACTTCGTGAGCTTCCTCTCCTTCCCGGAACTGCGCGACCGCACCATCATTCTCGACGGCTGGTCGAAGACCTTCGCGATGACGGGCTGGCGGCTGGGCTTCGGGATCTGGCCCCGGCACCTCATCGACTATGTGAAGAAGCTGATCACCGTCGATCACTCCTGCACCAGTGTCGCAACGCAAATGGCGGGGCTCGCCGCCATCACCGGGCCGATGGACGAGATCGAGGGCTTCCGAAAGAGCTTCCAGAGGCGGCGCGACATCGTGGTGAAGGGCTTGAACGACATCCGGGGCGTGCGCTGCCGCCTGCCGGGCGGGGCCTTCTATGCCTTCCCCAACATCTCCGGCACCGGCTGGCAGTCGCGCGATCTCGCACGCGAACTCCTCGACAAGGCTTATGTGGCGCTGATCTTCGGCGACAGTTTCGGCGCCAACGGCAAGGGCTTCATGCGGCTCTCCTATGCGGCGAGCGAGGCCGACATCATCGAGGCGCTGAAGCGCATGAAGGGCTTCATCGAGGGATGACGGACGGAAACCTCTACCGCCGCTTCCAACGGACGTTCGAGGAAAATGCGGAGCGCACGGCAATCCGTGCCGCCGATGGCACGGCAAGGCTGAGCTTCGGCGACCTGGCGCGGGGTGCGGCGCGCTACGCCAATGCGCTGGAGGCCCTGGGCGTTGGACCCGGCGACCGTGTCACCGTGCAGGTCGAGAAGTCGATCGCCAATGTGCTGCTCTATCTGGCGGTGATGAAGGCGGGCGCGGTGTACCAGCCGCTGAACACCGCCTATACCGCTGCGGAAGTGGACTACTTCGTGGAGGATGCGCAACCCAAGCTGATCGTGTGCGATCCCGCCCGCCAGAAGGACATGCGGGCACTTGCCGACCGGCTGAAGGTGTTCGCCGTCGCCAATCTCGACTCGCGTGGCGAGGGCTCGCTTGCATCGATGGCCGCCACCATGGACGACAGGCACGAAACGGCGGCGCGTGCATCGGACGACCTGGCGGGCCTCCTCTACACCTCCGGCACCACCGGCCGTTCCAAGGGGGCGATGATCACCCACGGCAATTTGGCCTCCAATGCCGAGACGCTGGTTGAACTCTGGCGCATAAGTTCTTCCGACAGGCTGCTCCACGCGCTGCCGATCTTCCATGTGCATGGGCTCTACGTGGCGCTCAACACGTCCTTCCTGGCGGCGTGCGAGATCATGTGGTTCGACCGGTTCGACGTGAAGGCGCTGATCGCGGCGATGCCAGAGGCCACGCTGATGATGGGCGTTCCAACCTTCTACACGAGGCTCCTGTCAGAACAGAGCTTCACGCGCCAGAGCGCGGAAAACATGCGACTTTTTATATCCGGATCGGCGCCGCTGCTGGCGGAGACGCATACGGCCTTCGCGGCGCTGGGCGGGCACGCCATTCTCGAGCGCTACGGCATGACCGAGACGGGCATGATCACATCGAACCCCTATGAGGGCCAGCGCCTGCCGGGCACGGTGGGCTTCGCGCTGCCGGGTGTCGAGGTGCGGATCCGGGGCGAGCAGCCGGGCGTGCTCGAGGTCAAAGGCCCCAATGTCTTCAAGGGCTACTGGCGGATGCCGGAGAAAACGGCCGAGGAATTCACGCCAGACCACTACTTCATCACGGGCGATGTCGGCACCATCGCGGCGGACGGCCGCGTGACGATCGTCGGCCGCGCCAAGGACCTGATCATCTCGGGCGGCTTCAACGTCTATCCCAAGGAGATCGAGAACTTG
>JADCDC010000384.1 GCA_020252385.1 Aestuariivirga sp. | reverse complement strand
ATCCATCTGATCAACCCGAACGCCACCATCGGCGGCGCCATCTACATCTGCATCGAGGCGGGACTGTTGTTCTCGGCGGCCTATCTGGTCACGCGGCGCCTGTGGATGGCGATGGGCCTTCACCTGCTGTGGAATTACGTCCAGTCGGCGGTATTCTCCGGCATTGTGTCCGGTGGCGTCATGATGCCGGGTCTGTTCAAGACGAAGGTGGAGGGGCCGGATTTCGTCACGGGCGGTTCCTTCGGCATGGAAGAGTCGCTGGGTGCGCTGGTCTTCTGCACGGGTGCGGGCATTGTGATGCTGTTGATTGCCATGCGCCGCGGCCACATGTTGCCCCCGCCGTGGAAGCGCAAGGGATGACGGCGCCAACCTACAGGCAGACCTCCTCCGCCACGCCCCTTGAGGCTCCGCATCCTGCAGTTCCCGCTCGTGCGGCTGGTCCTGCTTGGCACGATCTTCGCTGATGCCGGCGATGCGGCGCGGACATCTGGTGTCGCCGTTCTGGCTGCGCGCGGCCTGACCCGATCATGCCAGGCGCGTGAGCGGCGCGCATTCATGCCGGCACGCTCTCCCTCTGCCGCCATCGCCCCGGCGACATGCCGCTCCACCGGCGGAAGGCATGCACGAACGCACTCACGGATTCGTAGTCGAGCGTGAAGGCAATGTCGGCGATGCCGAGTGCGCCCAGCATCAGCAATTCGCGGGCTGCGCCATAACGCACCTCATCCTTGATGGCTTCGAAGTGCGTGCCCTCCTTCTGCAGCCGCCGTCTCAGGGTTCGCGGGTGCAGGCCAAGCCGCTTGGCCACGTCCGCCATGTTGCCCTGGCCCATCAGCAGATGAGAGCGAAGCAGGTGGCGGACATGTCCTCCCATGTTCTGCCGCGACTCCTCCAGAACCGTGCCGAGCGCAGCGAGGGCCTGCTCATGCCGAGGAAGGTCGGCCTCCGGCAGCCTGAAGGCCAGGCTGGACTGCGTGAGCAGCAGGCCCGTCTGGTTCTGGCCGAAGCGCACCGGGCAGCGGCCCAGTCGCCGATAGGGGTTCGGCTCGCCCGGGAACGGCCGGGACAGCAGGATTTCGGCCGGGCCGATTGCCCCATGTGTCAACTCCGCCAGCAGCTTGCACCCGACGGCGAGCACCATGTCGTAGATCTGCGGCGAGGCATGGACCGCCTGGTCGTAGACGCCATAGCCCAGGATGACGTCCTGCTCGGCACGGATGAGATAGACGGCTCCCCCTGTCGAATTGCCGATCTGACATGACGCAAAGGCAGCGATGGCCTCGCCCAGCGTGGCGGCATGGCGCATCGCCGTGCCAAGCGGCCCAAGGGCGGCGAGCGTCTGCCGCTCGCCCAGCAGCATGCCGATGTCCTCGCGGCCCGTGGCGCGGCAGGCATTGTCGAGGATCGCGAGGAAACTGGCATAGGGAATGAAGCCGTCTGGGCGGAGCTGGGCCTCCGACACGCCCGTGCCGGCAAGCACGGCATCGAGCCCGACACCGAACTCCTGCAGCAATCCAGGCAGCCGGATCAACGAGGCCGCGCGTTGCAGCGCGGTGCCTGTGTTATACTGGGGGCCGGACACGTGTCCTCTAATCGCAACTGCTTTTGCCCCAACTTCACTAGAGTGCCGCTCCGGGTTGGACAAGAGGATCGACAGCATGACCAAGAGATGGGCGCTTGCCGCGCATGTGCTTCTGGGTGGCCTGATCATGGCTGGGCTTTCGCCAGCGCAGGCTGATACCTACAAGATGTCCACCCCCATCCCGCCCGGCGTGGCGACGCCCGACACGATGGACTCGTCGATCGGCACGCTGAATCTCAGAGACGGATTCCCGACGGCCGAGACGACGGAGAAGATCTGGGACAATCTCGACCGTTCGCGCGCCCTGCAGGCCTATCTGCTGGCGATCCCGATCGTGAACCAGGCCGGAATGCGCGACTCCCTGATGAAGTTCGGTCCGGTCAACGGCACGAACGTGATCTGGGAAAACCTGGTCGATCCCAGGACCATCGAGCTCACAGCCAATGACAACACCATCTACAGCTTCATGTGGATCGATACGAAGCAGGGCCCGATGGTGGTCGAGATTCCGCCCAAGGTGCTGGGGACCATCAACGACTTCTGGTACAAGTGGGTGGTCGACGTCGGCATCACCGGACCCGACAAGGGCGCTGGCGGCAAGTACCTGATCCTGCCGCCCGGCTACACCGGCGAGGTGCCGGAGGGCTACATCGTCGTGCGCCCCACGACCTATGGAATGTGGACGGTGTTCCGCTCCTTCCTGGTCGAGGGCAAGACCGGGCCGGGCGTCGAGGGTGTCAGGAACCATCTCAAGATCTATCCGCTGTCCGGCGCCGCCAACCCGACACCCGCCAAGCTGGTGAATGCGTCGGGCATTCCATCCAACTTCGTCATGCCGACGGACTATTCCTTCTGGGAACTCTTGAACACGGTCATCCAGGAAGAGCCGCCGGAAGGGTCTGATCCGACCACGCTCGGTCTCTTCGCCTCGATCGGAATCGAGAAGGGCAAGCCGTTCAACCCCGATCCCCGCATGAAGGCGATCCTCACCGATGCCGCCAACATCGGCGCGGTGACGGCGCGCGCGCTGGCCCTCAACATCCGTGGCCGCGATGCGTTCTTCTATCCGGACAGCAAGAGCAGCTGGCGGCTTCCGTTCTTCGGTGGCTACAAGTTCGAATCACAGCCCGGCGTGTCGAACCTCGATGGGGCGGCCTTCTACTATTTCTTCGCCACCGGCGTGACCCCGGCGATGGAAGAAAAGATGGTGGGCCAGGGATCGCAATATCCATGGACCTCGCTTGATGCCGACGGCAAGCCCTTCGAAGGCGGCAAGAGCTACAAGCTCACGCTTCCGAAGGACGTGCCGGTGAAGGACTTCTGGTCCGTCATCGTCTATGACGTCCAGACCCGCTCGATGCTGCAGACCAACCAGCCAGCGCCCAGCGTGTCGAGCCAGAACAAGGATGTGAAGGTCAATGCCGACGGATCGGTCGATGTTTACTTCGGCCCCCAGGCACCGGCCGGCATGGAGAGCAACTGGGTTCAAACCATACCGGGCAAGGGCTGGTTCATGATCCTGCGACTCTATGGTCCCCTGGAGCCCTGGTTCGACAAGAGCTGGCGGCCCGGAGAAATCGCGTTGCAGGACTAGTCACGCGCTGAACTCGGTTCACGTGCACGATGGAATGAATTGCGGACTCCACGGATGTGAATGGCGGTAGGGGCCCGCCCCCTGCCTGTTCGCTGGCCTGGACTTGCGAGTCACGGCCTTTTGCGCAAAGCTTTGGAACGAAGCGCCGTCATCCTCCTGATATCGGAAATGGACAGCCTTCCTCCGTGCTATCGCCCGCCCACTCATTGAAAGGAGTGTTCCGATGAAGAAGCTGACGACCAGGCTCGCTGTGCTTTCCCTCATTTTCCTCGCCGCGCTGGCGCTTCCCACACCGGACTACATCCGCGGTGCGGAGGCCCGTACCGTATCGGCGGAGCGCAGCCGGCAGTGT
>JADCDC010000383.1 GCA_020252385.1 Aestuariivirga sp. | reverse complement strand
TTCGAGGGGGGCTCCGGTCGGGCCGTCGATGGCGCCTGCCGAGATCGAGGTCGTGTCGCTGCCATCGGCCTTCCAGAACAGGACCGAACCGCAGGTTCGGCAGAAGCCACGCTGCGCCTCCGCGCTGGAGCGGAACCATGTGAGGCCCTCATCCCGGGTTAAGACGAGTTCCTTGTCGGCGCAGGCGGTGGCCGACATGTAGTTTCCCGTCTGCTTGCGGCACTGGACGCAGTGGCAGGCGAGGACGGGGCGAAGCGTGCCATGGACCTCGAAGCTCACCGCGCCGCACAGGCATGACCCGGTCTTCATGATGGAAAGGCCTCCGCCAGCGCTTTGATGTGATCGGGCCCCAGCCCGCAGCAGCCGCCGAAGGCGGTGACGCCCTTCTGCTTCCAGGTCCTGGACTTTGCCACGAGTTCCTCCGGCGGGATGATGTCGACGAAGGTCCATTCCGGCATCTTGAAATAGCCGCTCTCCGGATAGGCCCCGATCGGCCCCTTCCAGTATTTGCGCAGCACGTCGATCGCCTCGTCGGTATCATTGGGCGAGGTGTGCATGATGCTGATCACCTCGGGCTTCAGCGCCGCAAGGACGCGCGCCACCGCCTCGAAGTCTTGGTCCTCGCGCCCGAAGCCCGTGAGCTTCCCGCCATGGCGCTCGACCGAAATCCCGATCCACACCGGCAAGCGCGTGGCGATTGCGGCCTCGCTCGCCCAGACGGAGTAATCCGTGTCGCGCATCATCTCCATCATGATGAGGTCGACGCCTGCCGCGGCGAGGTTTTCCGCCTTGCGCCGGAACAGCCGGCGGGCCTCTGCCTCCGGCCACTCCTTCTGCCGCGAGGTCCGGTCGCTTCCGGCGACGACCGGGCGCATCGTGGACATGGAACCCGCAACCGCGACCGCATGTCCCTTCGCCGCATCCCGCGCGACGGCCACTGCCGCGCGATCGATCTCGAGGAGCTCATCATCGCGGCCCAGCGCATTGAACAGCAGCGCGGAGGTCGCGAAGGTGTTGGCGATGATGATGTCGGCGCCGGCCTTAATGTAATCCGCGTGCACCTCGCGCACCACCGCCGGGTGGGTGACATTGGCCTCGGCACACCAGGTCGAGGAACTCATCGGCACGCCGCGGCGCTGGATGTCCGTGCCCGTGCCGCCGTCGAGGATGATGGTCTCGCCGCTGGCAAGCTTTTTCCGGATGTGGTCGTACATAACTCAGGCCTCTTGGCGTGCCGCGAGGAACGCCCGCATGTGGAACTCCGCCTGTGCCGGAGCATAGGCAAAGCCTTGTCCCACAGGGCAGGCGTGGCGCGCAAGACACCCGCCGCCCATGCAGGGCCCGCCGGCGGCGGATCTCAGATGCCCGGCGCAGGCGGCAACGTCATAGCCCTTGCCGTCGAAGGCCGAGACCGGGCAGGCGGTGAGGCAGGGCCGTGCCGCGCAGCCCTCGCAGGGGTGAGCCCCGGCCTGCTGTGGCGGAATGTCGAAGGCCACGGGAAAGAGCAGGGCGGCGCGGTAGGCATGCCACAGCCCATAGACGGGGTGAATGTTGAGGCCGAGCGGCGAGACATGCCCCGCGCCGCCGCGGCGCGCCCAGGTGAGGAAGGGCCAGGGCGGGTCGGTGTCGAAGGGGTAGACGGCCTTTGCCTCGAGGCCGCGGGCGAGGTCGGTGACCACCGCGCGCGTCCAGTCATCCATGGCATCGCGCCCGGGATCGCGCTCACGGGCGAAACGGCGGAACATGGCGGGCCCCGCATTGCCGATCAGGATCAGGAAACGGGCGGCCTCGGGCACCCTGTCTTCCGGCTCCGGCGCGAACCAGCCAAGCGGCGTGAAGCCCGCGCGGGAAATGGCCGTGAAGACCGGGTGTTCCATGGGTATCCCTTACTCCTCTCCCCGGTAGGGGGAGAGGAATAATCCAGCCTTCAGGCCCAGCGCGGGTCGCCCGGCTCCATCACGCTGCGCGGCAGCTTGATGTCGTGCCTGGCGCGGATCTGCTCGTCGATGTGGCGGGGGATGTAGTCGGGGTAATAGGTCGACAGGATCTCGCGCTTCCTCGCTGCCGCACGCTCCACGATGTCCGGCTTGCCGGCCTCGTTCCATTCCTTGGGGCTCATGCGGTTGGCGACATGCGGATAGACATATTCCTTCTGCATGAGCGTGAGCGTCTGCTCATTGCCGAGATAATGGCCCGGGCCCTCGATGCAGACATTGGCGATCACTTCGAGCGACAGCGTATCTTCATTCACCTCGATGCCGCGGACGTTGCGGTTGATCGAGCCCAGCATGTCATTGTCGATCAGCAGGCTCTCGAGGCAGAAGCCGAGGAGCGAGGCGTGCATGCCGGCCGACTCGTAGAGCATGTTGATTCCGGTCATCGCCGAGATGCCTGCGGTAACGCCCTTTTCGTAGCCTGCCTGCATGTCCGGCAGCTTGGAGTCGCACATGCCAGCTGCGGAACCGACCGTCAGGTTATAGAAGTGGCCCATCTGGGCGCAGCCCGAGGTGATCAGCGCCTGTTCGCCCGAGCCACCCGACATCGCGCCCGTGCGGAGGTCCGAGACGAAGGGCCAGGGGCCCCAGATCGCCACCGCACCCGGCACCACGCAGTTGATGTAGACGAGACCGGCGAGGCATTCAGACACGGCCTGGACGATCGTGCCCGCAAGGGCGGCAGGCGACGTGGCACCCGCCTGGGCGGCCGAGAGCAGAAGCACCGGCATGCCGCCGCGGGCGGCCACTTCGAGGCAGCGGCAGGCATCCTCGGCAAATTTCATCGGCGGAACGACGAAGCAGTTCGACTGCGACACGAAGGGCCGCTCGCGCCACTTCTCCTCGCCGCCGGCGACGAAATGCAGGATCTGCAGGCATTCCTCCACATGCGCCGGATCCACCATGGAGGTGCCGACGTGCTTCTGGGTGCCGGCAAGGCAGGCATACATGGTGTTGATGTCCAGGTCGTGCCCCGTCAGCATGTCGCGCGCGGTGAGCGGGCGCTGGTAGAAATGGATGTGCTCGCAATTATCGACGATGCGGCCCGCGTCATAGAGCTCGACCAGGAGCGATTCGCGATAGCTCCTCGTCTCGGGCTCGACGATGTGGACGGCGGCACCGGCGGTGCCGAAATAGACCTTGTTGCCCGATGGCTCCATGTCGTGCTGCGGGTCGCGGCCATGGAGCACGAAGTTCCTGGCGCAGGAGGCGAGCGT
>JADCDC010000382.1 GCA_020252385.1 Aestuariivirga sp. | reverse complement strand
TAATCGGGAGGCGTTTCGGTGTCGTCTGGGGCTGCGTCATCCAGCGTCTCAAGTGTGAGACGGAACCAGAAGCGGCTGCCCAGCCCAGGAGCAGTGTCGACGTCGATCGTGCCGGACATCATGTCCACGAGGCGTTTCGAGATCGACAGTCCCAGTCCACTCCCGCTCACCGTCTGGGTGCTGTCCTTGTTCAGCTGGGAGAAACTCTTGAACAGCTTCTCCTTGTCGATTTCCGCAATCCCCGGGCCGGTGTCGCGAACGGCAATCTCCAGTTCGGTGCGGTTTCCGACCCGGCCGAGCATCTTGGCGGAGATATCGACGGAGCCGCCATGGGTGAACTTCACCGCATTGGTCGCGAGGTTGAGAAGCACCTGGCGAATTCGCGCGGCGTCCCCGATCAGCCGCCTCGGAAGCCTCTTGTCGAGATCAACGCGGACAGTGTTGCCGCGTTCCTTTGCAAGGGCGCCCACGATCTCCACGACGTCCTCCACGATCTCCTGAAGATCGAGTGGCCCCTGTTCCAGGTCCAGCTTTCCGGCTTCAAGACGGGAGATGTCGATGACGTCGCTGATGACGGACAGAAGAGCATGACCGGAGCGGTTGGCGGTGCGCACATACCTGCGCTGCTGCTCCGAAAGCTCCGTGGCCTCGATCAGGTCGAGTGCGCCGAGGATTCCGGTCAGCGGCGTGCGCATCTCATGGCTTACGGAGGCCAGGAACTGTGCCTTTGCCCGGCTTGCGTCCTCAGCGCGTTCCTTGGCCAGCTTGAGGCTTTGCTCAGCCTGGCGCCGATCGGTGATGTCGCGCATGAACGCGACATAGCGGGCCTTCGCACCCGTTCCTGTGGAAGAGATGGAGAGCTCGATCGGAAACTCCGTTCCGTCGCTGCGCATGGCATCGATTTCGATGCGCCGGCCCATCACCTTTGCAACGCCGGTTGCCGCATAGCGCGCCATGCCGGCGTGGTGGGCGGCCCTGAGGCGCTCGGGCATGATGAGCCCCGACATCTCCCGGTTCATCATCTCGTCAGGCGTGAAACCGAACATGTCCGCCGTGGCATCATTGAGGTCCACGATGTTGCCCTGCGCATCGGCGATCAGAACGCTGTCGAGAGAGGACTTGACCGTGGCGCGCAGCAGGTCGCGGCCTTCCCGCAATTGCATTTCGCGACGCTGTGCCCGCCGCTTTTCGAGAAGGACGATCACGACGAAGTAGGTGAAGGCGAGCAGCACCAGTGCGGAAGTCACGAGTTGCAGCGTGAGCAGCCACTTCAGTTCGCCTCGCGCCTCTTCGTTGAGGACTGCCTGCTTCTGAACCGCTCCGGAGGCAAAGGCGGCGACTTCGCCTTCGAACTTGCGGAATTCCTCCTTCACGGCGGGATCCGACCGCAGCTTCGCGAACTCCTTGCGGTCGAACATGCCTGCGAGGTTTTCCACGAAGGCGGTGAGAGACTTTGCGCCCTCCTTGAAGAACGGCTCCTGCCGATAGGACTCGAGCGACTTGCTGGTGGCGAGCGCCCTCACCCGGCTGTAGAAAATGTCAAACCGCTTGGAGAATTCCTTCAGGTTCTCGGGAGTGCCGTCGCCATGATAGGCGGAGTATGCGTTGTTGAGCCGGTGAAACTCGAGGCTTGTCTGATAGAGCGCCCACTGCGAACTGTCGGTTGGTCCAAGGCGCTGGCGTTCGAGTTCGCCAAAGGTGATCCATCCGATGTAGAGCAGGATCGCGAAGAGCAATCCTATGATGCCGAGGAGCACCGTAAGCGACTGTAGCGGACGCAAGAGAAACTTCATCTTTGGCGGCGCTTTCTGCAGTGCTTGGCGGACACTCCGTCCGCCGCTCTTAATCCGCGAGCGTCATCTTCCGCAACTGCCAGACGCTCTGGCTGTAGATCGTCTCGGATTTCAGGTCCGCATTCTGGTCGAAGGGGAACATGATCCAGAGCGGACCCTTGTCCCGGATCGATATGTCTTCGCCGTTCATCCGGTGGGCCAGGATCGCGCCGGACGAGATCAGGGTCTGCGCGTCCACCTGGGCCACATAGTCATTCAGTGCGGCGGCCTTGATGGACTTGCCGGACGCTTCGACGGACTTGAGGAGGTCCGCGAAGGCGACGCCTTCGAACTCGACCGGACCGTCGGTCCAGGGCGTTGCCGTGCGGAACTTCACCGCAGGCATGGCGCGCAACATGTCGAGGTCGAAGTCTGCCCGTCCCTCGGCATTCATCCGTCCAATCGTACCGTCGATCGTCAGCACGACCTCACCGGTCGGCGCCGCAAGTCCTTCCGCCACGGCGACCGTCGCCATGCCGGCGGCCAACCACGCCGCAACCGCAAGCGAAGCGGACATACCCAGGAGCGATCTTCTTGAAATCATGGACGTCTCATCTGTTGCTGCACAGGGGAGCCAGACCCGGCCTCCGTACATCTGCTTATGCCTATCTGCCGCTGATCTCGGCAGTGTAAGAAGGGTTCTGGCCAAACCCCGGCGATTCGCAGTTCCTTGACCGGATTTGCCAAATCGGTCAAGACCAAAGCACCAAATGGTCCGGCAGAACAAGAGATGAGCGCAATCCTGGAGAAGCAGGCGAAAGGCCCATCAGGCTCCGACGGCCTGTCGGTACTGGTTGTCGAGGACAGCGTCATGCAGGTTGAGCTGTACCTCTCCTTCCTCGGCGCCACCGACTTCAGCGTCGATGCCGTGTCCACGGGCGCAAAGGCGCTGGCCGCCATTCGCCAAAGGCAACCTGAAGTGGTGCTTCTCGACCTTCAGCTGCCGGACATGGACGGGCTCGAGATCCTGCGTCAGGCCCGGGCCGAGAAGTGCACGGCCAGCTTCGTGGTCATGACGGCCAACGGTTCCGTTCGCCGCGCGGTGGAGGCCATGCAGGCTGGCGCGGAAGATTTCCTCGTGAAGCCTTTCGATCAGAACCGGCTTCTCACCACGCTCCGCAACCAGCTCGAGAAGCAACGCCTGGCGAGCGTCCTCCAGTCCTACCGCGACAAGGACCGTCCTGGCCTTGCCGGCATGATCGGGCGGTCGCTGGCGATGCAGGCCGTCTACCGCATGATCGAGGCCGCCGCCCCCAGCAAGGCCACTGTCTTCATCACCGGTGAGACGGGGACCGGCAAGGAACTGTGCGCCGAGGCCATTCACAAGTTGAGCCCGCGGGCGCGCAAGCCCTTCGTGGCGATCAACTGCGCCGCAATCCCGAAGGATCTGCTCGAAAGCGAGATCTTCGGGCACGTGGCGGGCGCCTTCACCGGGGCCAGCAAGGATCGCGCCGGCGCGGCAAGCCAGGCGGATGGCGGAACGCTGTTTCTC
>JADCDC010000381.1 GCA_020252385.1 Aestuariivirga sp. | reverse complement strand
GGGCTGGCCCGGCTTTTCGAGAGTTTCTCGCCCGTCTCGTCACGGATCAGCTCATGGTGGTGGTAATGCGGTTCCGGCAGGCCCAGCAGGCGCTGGAGCAGCCGGTGCAGCGGGGTGGCCGGTTCGATGTCCCGCCCGCGAACCACATGGGTCACCCCCTGCAGCGCATCGTCCGTCACCACCGCAATGTGATAGCTCGACCCCACGCGCCGCTTGGCGATCACCGCATCCCCCCAGACGGCGGCGGCGGCGTCGGAACTGGTATCGAGCCGCCACCCGAAGATGTCGCCTCTGCCGATCCGCTGCTCCGCCGCAGCGCGCTCCAGCCTCCTGCAGGTGCCGCCATAAAGCGGCTGTCCGTCCGGGTCCCGCGCGGTAAGCGCATGGAGATGGGCCTCCTTGCGCGAACAGAAGCAGGGGTAGACCGCCCCCATCGCCCACAGCTTCACCAGGTTCTTCTCATAATCGGCGAAATGCTGGCTCTGGATCCTGACCGGCTCCTCGAAGGAGAGCCCCAGCCAGGCAAGATCCTCGATGATCGCGGTCACGAATTCCGCCCTCGCCCGTGTCTCGTCCGTATCCTCGATGCGGAGCAGAAGGCGGCCGCCCGCCTCCTCCGCCATGCGCGCGTTGAGCAGCGCCGAATAGGCGTGGCCCAGGTGCAGCAGGCCGTTGGGGCTCGGCGCAAAGCGGAAGACGGGGCGGCTCATGGCGCTCATGGCCATGCTCTTGCGGTCAAACCGGCGAAAGGTCAAACAGGAGCCATGACGCGTCTGGACACCACGGACCAGCTGTCGGCGGCCGTCGCCCGCCTCGTTGCCGTCGAGCCCCGTTTTGCCCTCGTCGTGGAGCGCCATGGCCTGCCGCCGCTGCGCCACGAGGAGCCGGGGCTCAGGAGCCTTCTCCGCATCGTCACCGACCAGCTGATCTCGCTCAGCGCCGGGGAGGCGATCTGGAACCGGCTCGCCCGGAGGCTTGCGCCCTTCGAACCGGACGCGGTCCTCGCCTGCTCCGAGGCCGAGCTGCGCGCCCTCGGCCTTTCCGCGGCCAAGGCGCGCACCTTCCACGCGGCGGCCCACGCCTTCCGGGACGGGGCGATTGCCACGCAAGGCAAAGTCCAGCCCGAAACGGACCTGCTGCGCCAGCTGACCGGCGTTTCCGGTGTGGGCCCGTGGACCGCGAACATCTACGTGCTCATGACGGCCCGCTGGGCGGATGCCTGGCCCGCCGCGGACCTCGCCCTGCAGCGCGCGGCGATGGACCTCCTGTCCCTTCCCGTGAGGCCCGATGCCCGCGCCATGGGCGCGCTGGCCGAACCCTGGCGCCCGGTCCGCACGGCGGCCGCACTCCTGCTGTGGAGCCACTACCGCGGGCTGAAGCGAATGCCGCAGGGCTGAACGGGGGACTTCACAGGATTGCCACACAAGATATAGTAAGGTTTCGAGGATTCGATCCGAGAGGTGTGCTTGCAATTCGTGCCGGTTGCGCCGGAAGCCTGCCCCGCCCTGGTTCTCAACGCGGACTTCCGCCCGTTGAGCTACTATCCCTTGTCGCTGTGGAGCTGGCAGGACACGATCAAGGCGGTGTTTCTTGACCGGGTGAACATCGTCTCTGAATACGACAAGGTGGTCAGAAGCCCGAGCTTCGAATTCAGGCTGCCCAGCGTCGTTTCCCTCAAGACCTATGTGAAACCGTCACGCACTCCGGCCTTCACGCGCTTCAACGTCTTCCTCCGCGACCGCTTCACCTGCCAGTATTGCGGCGGGCATGACGACCTGACCTTCGACCACGTGGTTCCGAGGTCGAAGGGCGGCCAGACCACCTGGGAAAACGTCGTGGCGGCCTGCTCGCCCTGCAATCTCATGAAGGGCGGCTACCTGCCGCACCAGATCAGCATGTTTCCCGCGCAGAAGCCGGTGCGGCCATCGGTCGCCCAGTTGCACCGCAACGGGCGCTTCTTCCCACCGAACTACCTCCACGAGAGCTGGCAGGACTATCTCTACTGGGATACGGAACTCGATCCCTGAGACCGCAGGCCGGCCAGCGCAAGGAGCGCGAGGCCGAGCGAAATCACCGCATTCCAGCCGGCGAGCGACAGTCCGAGAATCCGGATGGCGGCGGTGTCGCACAGGATCACCGGCTTGCCGAGGTCGGGCAGCCCGCCCGAAAAGCCGGCCTGGCTGCCGCAGGTGCTGGGCCCCAGCCACCATTTCCACTCGACGCCGGCATGATAGATGCCGAACACCATGCTGCCGAGCCACAGCAGGGCCAGAACGCCCAGCCCCGCCCGTGCGAGGCCCGCTGAGCGCGGCGCGAGGAGGGCGACGGCGAGCGCCAGCGGAAGGCCTGCGTAATAGGCCCAGCGCTGCATCAGGCAGAGTTCGCAGGGCGCATAGCCCAGAAGCTCGAAGATCCAGGCGCCGGCGATGGTCGCAAGGGTGACGGCGAAAATCAGAAGCCCGGCGCGCTGCGGGGTGAGGTGGCTCAGCATGATGTCAACGTTCCGGCGATCCCTGAATACTTGATGACGATATAGAGCCCGATCAGCGCCGCCGCCGCAATGGCGGCGATGAGCCCCAGGCGCCGTTCGATGAAGTGCCTGATCGGCTCGCCGAAGCGGCGGAGCGCCCAGGCGAGCGCAAAGAACCTCGCACCCCTGGCGATGACGCAGGCCAGGACGAAGAAGAGGAAGCTGATCTGTGCGGCGCCCGCCAGGATCGTCACCACCTTGATGGGCGGAAGATGCGAGAGGCCCGAGGTCACCAGCAGCACCATGAGCGTGTCCTCGCCCGTGCACTGGCGCAGGCGCTCGAAATCGTCGAGCTTGCCGTAGAACTGGAGCACCGGCTCGGCGATCGTCTGAAAGGCGAGGAGGCCCAGGAGATAACCGGCAATGCCGCCCAGCGTCGAGGCCACCGTCGCGATCAGGGCGAAGCGATAGGCGCGGGCTGGCCGCGCCAGCGCCATCGGCAGGAACAGCACATCGGCGGGCACGAGGAACACCGAACTCTCGACGAAGGCGATGACGGCCAGCCATGCTTCCGCCGTCCTGCGCGCCGCCAGCGCCAGGGTCCAGCCATAGAGGCGTTGCAGCATGGAGGGCTCAGTCCGCATCGGGCCTCGTGGTGCGCAGCTTCTTGGTGTTCGAGCGCTTGGCCTTCGACTCGAGCCGCCGCGTCTTGGAGGCGCGGGTCGGACGCGTGGCGATGCGGCGCTTGGGGCGATGCGCCGCCTTGCGCAGGAGTTCGATGAGTTTCTGGAGTGCGATCTCGCGGTTGCGCTCCTGCGAGCGGGTCTCCTGAGCGGTGATCACCAGTACGCCGTCCTGGGTGAGCATCCGGCCCGCGAGCGGACGAAGCCTTGCCTTCAGGTCCTCCGGCAGGAAGGCTTTCGCCACGTCGAAGCGCAGTTCGGCCGCCGTCGACACCTTGTTGACGTTCTGTCCGCCGGGTCCCGACGCGCGCGAAAAACTCCAGGCGATGTCGTCCTCGTCGATGGCCAGGGAATCGGTGATCCAGATCATGGCCGACGCTTGTCGCCCTTTACGGTTGACGGCGCAAGGGAGGCCAACTAAGCGGTTTTCCAGCTTGCCTCTGTGGCGGAATGGTAGACGCGGCAGACTCAAAATCTGTTGCTCGCAAGGGCGTGGGGGTTCGAGTCCCTCCAGGGGCACCAGACAGGCTCTTGTGTCTGCCGCAGATTGGACTGATTCCTGTGGTGACAGAGTGGTTTGGCAGTTCTTGGTCTTTCGGGAGTAGCACGGGTTTGGCGATCCTCCGACGCATCCTTCTGGCACTCCTCGTGCTCGCGGGCGCAACCCAGTCCCATGCCGCCGGACCTTCCCTGCTGTTCGATCCGGCAAGCGGGGAGGTCATCTCCCAGGACCGCGCCGGCGAGCCCTGGTACCCCGCCTCGCTCACCAAGCTGATGACCGCCTATGTGGTGTTCCAGAAGATCAGGGCCGGCCAGCTCACGCTCGAACAGAAGATCACGGTGTCCGAGATCGCCCATGCGCAGCCGCCCAGCAAGATCGGCGTG
>JADCDC010000380.1 GCA_020252385.1 Aestuariivirga sp. | reverse complement strand
CGGCGTGTCGAAGACATAGTGCAGCGCCACGGTGAGTTCGACCACACCCAGCCCGCCGCCGAAATGCCCGCCCGTCGCCGCGGCGGAGGAAATCACCTCGGCGCGGAGTTCCCCCGCCAGCCGCGGCAACTCATCGGGTGCGAGCCGCCGGAGCGCCTCGGGGGTAGGGACACGGTCGAGCAGGGATGTCAATCTATCCATACACAGATACTGTAACACCAGATTGACAGTCCGCCAAGGGCCGGCGCGATTGCCATGGCGGATGTGGTCACCTAGTCTTCATCCTCAACCACAACGAAAGGGGCCCCGTCATGTGCAATGCCTGCGTGATCGAAAACGTGAAATCCTCGCTGACCGGGCGCCGGGCCTTCCTCGCCCGCTCCGCCGCGGCCGGCGCGGCGGCAGTCGCCGCCGCCATGGGAGGTGCGAAACTGGCGCTAGCCCAGTCCTCCGGCAAGGTGGTCGACCTCACCCATGTGCTGGACGACAAGTTCCCGACCTTCGACGGCAAGCCCGGCATCAACGCGGAGAAGGTCGTCGACTTCAAGAAGGACGGCTACACCATCTACAAGTTGACGATCTTCGAGCACTCCGGCACGCATATCGACGCGCCGCTGCACTTCACGGAGGACGGAACGTCGGTGGCGGACCTCGCGCCCGAGAACCTGGTTTGCCCGCTCTGCGTGATCGACATCAAGGCCAAGGCGAAGGACGACCCGAACGCCATGCTCGCCAAGGCCGACATCGAGGCCTGGATTTCCGCCAATGGCGACATCCCCAAGGGGGCCTGTGTCGCCATGAATTCCGGCTGGGCCAGCAAGGTCGCCGAACCGTCCTACCGCAACCTGCCAGATGGCAGCTTCGCGTTTCCGGGCTTCAGCAAGGAGGCCACCGACATGCTGGCCGACATCGGCGCTGCCGCCATCGCGGTCGATACGCTGTCGCTCGATCCGGGCAACTCGAAGGATTTTGCCGTTCACTACTCCTGGCTGCCGGGCGGCCGCTACGGCATCGAGAACGTCAACAATCTCGACCAGCTTCCCGCCAAGGGCGCCACGGTTTTCGTCGGCGCGCCGAAGCACCGGGGCGGAACGGGCGGACCGGCCCGGGTCATGGCGGTCATCTGATGGCGACACTTCCCCTGTTGCAGGACGATGCGGCGAGCCCCGAGGCCCGCGCCGTGTTCGACGACATCCGCGCCAAGCGCAATACCGACTACGTCAACAACTTCTGGCGCGTGCTGGCGCATGACCCGGCACTGCTGAAGATGACGTGGGAGCGGGTGCAGCAGGTGATGGCGCCGGGGGCACTCGACCCCCTGGTGAAGGAGCTGATCTATGTCGCGGTGTCGGTCACCAACGGGTGCAGCTATTGTGTCCACTCACACACCGCCGCGGCCCGCGCGAAGGGCATGACGGACGCCCAGCATGCGGAACTCCTGGCCGTCATCGCGCTCGCCGCGCAGACCAATGCGCTTGCGCACGCCCTGCAGGTCGAGGTCGACGAGCGCTTCACCGCAAGGTAGACATTCCGGATTGGAGGCCTCGCCCGGAATCGAACCGGGGTGCAAGGATTTGCAGTCCTCTGCGTAACCACTCCGCCACGAGGCCTTCGGGCGCGGCTTATAGTGGATGCACCCAGGTGAAACAACCACTTCCTTCAACGGCGGAAATTGAATCACGATCGCGTCGGGCGGGTAGACTTGTGGCGCGAGCTTCGCTAACACTTCATTAATCAATTTGCCCGGACGCCGCTACCAGGACCACGATGACTGACTTTATTGCCGCCCGCCTCAACATGGTCGAATCGCAGGTGCGGCCCAACGGCATCACCGACCGGCGGATCATCGCTGCGATCGAGCAGGTGCCGCGGGAGTCCTTCGTTCCCGAAAGCCGCAGGGCCATCGCCTACATGGATGAGGACGTGCCGCTTGATCCGTCCGACAAGGCTCAGGGCCCGCGCGCCCTGATTGAGGTGATGGCCTTTGCACGCATGCTGCAGCACGCGATGGTGAAGCCCGGAGACAAGGTGCTCGTGGTGGGTGCTGGCTCGGGCTATGGCGCCGCGGTGATCGCACAGCTCGCGGCACGTGTCGTGGCCCTCGAATGCGATCCGGGGCTTGCCGGGCAGGCCCGCCGCAATCTGGCGGGCGTGGCGAATGCCACGGTGGTCGAAGGCGCGCTTTCAGCCGGTGTGCCCGGAGAGCAGCCGTTTGACGTGATCGTGGCTGAAGGGCGGGTCGAAGAAGTGCCGCCGGCGCTGCTTGCCCAACTGAGCGACGAGGGCAGGCTGGTCGCCGTGGTGGGTGAATCGGAGATGGCGCAGGCCTGCATCTATACGAGGTCCGGATCGACGATGGCGGTCCGGCAGGTATTCGATGCGTCGGTGGCGGCGTTGCCGGGTTTGCGGAAGAAGAAGCCTGCCTTCGTGTTTTGATGCGCAGGATCGTGACGTGCTTAGCAGGTGAACGGGGTGAACTCATGAGACGTTTCCGGCCAATACGGCTTGTGTGCGGCGCGGCCCTCGCCATGGCAGTGGTTCTGCAGGCTGGGGGAGCGCTCGCGGATACCCTTTTCGGGGCCATGGAGAAGGCCTACGTCACCAATCCCACGCTCAACGCGGCCCGCGCCGGCCAGCGCGCCACCGACGAGCAGGTGCCGCAGGCGCTGTCCGGCTGGCGGCCGACCATCACCGTGCAGGGCGAGGTGGCAAGCGAGTCAATCGTCGCCAACGCGCCGGCGACACCGCTCGATGATTCCCGCCCCCTGCTGCATGACCGCACCGAATTCGGCAGCCTCTCCATCGTGCTGGACCAGCCCGTGTTCCAGGGCTTCCGGACGGTCGAGAGCACCAAGGCCGCGGAGGCTCAGGTCGATGCCGGCCGGCAGGGGTTGCTGCAGACCGAGCAGCAGGTGCTGTTCGAAGTCGTTCAGGCCTATATGGACGTCTATGCCGGACGCCAGGTGGTCGTGCTTCGCCGCCAGGACGTGGCCGCCCTGCAATCCCAGGTGCGCGCCTCACGCGAGCGCTTCGAGGTGGGCGAAATCACCCGCACCGACGTGGCGCAGTCGGAGGCCCGCCTGGCCCAGTCGCAAAGTGCGCTTGTCGAGGTGCAGACCCGCCTCGCGCAGGATGTGGCGCGCTATATCCAGCTGGTGGGGAACGAGCCGGGCAAGCTCTCCTACCCGAAGATCGCTGGATTGCCGAAATCCCTCGCGGCGGCCCTCGAGATCGCGGGCGAGATCAACCCGAGGCTTCTGGCCCAGGCCTTCGTCGAAGTTGCCAACAACAGCTTCATCGCCGTGGCGCGCGCCGGCCTGCTTCCGAGTGCCGGGCTGCAGGCCAGGGCTCTGACCGCCGACAATGATTTCGGCGAGGACAAGACCGGCATTCGCTCCGCCACGGTCGCCGCACAGGTGGCGGTTCCCATCTATGAGGGCGGCCTCGTCTACAGCCAGGTCCGCGAGGCCAAGCAGCGGGCCAGCCAGAGCCGGATCCAGGTCATCGAGATCGCGCGTGACGTCAGGCGGGCCGTGGCTGAATCCTGGAATTCATACGTGGGCCTTGGCCAGATCATCAAGAACACCAAGACCCAGGTCAGGGCCGCGCAGCTCGCTTTGACCGGCGTCCAGCAGGAGTATCAGGCGGGTACGCGCACCACGCTCGACGTGCTGGATGCGCAGCGCGAACTCGTTCTGTCGCAGGTGCTTCAGGTGGATGCCGAAAGGTCACGGGTCATCGCCGGTTACCAGTTGCTGGCCTCGATCGGGCGTCTTACGGCCGCCGACCTGAAGCTCAGCGTGCCGATCTACGATCCCGAGGAAAACTATCGCCGCGTGCGCAACAAGTGGATCGGCACGGACGTGCAGACCGTCGACTAGCGCCGCATGCAGAGCTGAGCAGGCCCGGACGAAGGCCCTTCGGCGCATTCTGCGCCAAGCATATCGACAAGGCCTGTGCTCTCGCGTATTCCTTGGATATCAACGGGGCGAAATGTCCCCGACAGGGTGGGCGTTGTGACTGCAGAACCGCGTATGGAAGATTTGCTGGCTTCGATCCGCAAGGCGATCAACGAGGATATCGGCCCCGCGCCGGCTGCCGGAAAGTCATCGCCTCCCGAGCCGCGCGGACAAGCGGCGGTCCCGGTCGAGGATCAGTCCGCCACGGCCAGCGAAATTCAGCAGCTCCGGGAGAAGATCACGCGCTCGCGGAGCGGCGAAACAGCCCCGCGCGATCCTGCCCAGCGGGCCGCAAGCCTGGCCGCCGCTCTCCGCAGCCAGACGCCGCGCCGCGCCTGGCGTGACCTTGAACCTCTGCCGCCGGCTCCACCCGCTCCGCCGGCTCCGCCCGCACCGCGCCTCAGGTCTTCGATCGTGGAGAACGAGCCGCCGCGGCCGCCGCTCCGGCCCGAACCCAGTATTCGCACCAGCCAGCGCTTTTCGCCGGAACGTCAGCCGCCCGCCTGGAACGGCGAAGAACATGGTCTTGCTACTTCGCGCAGTACCGATCAGCCCGTGCGCGCCGATCAGGCGCCGATCCTGTCGGGCGCGCCGGCCCAGGCCGTCCAGTCTGCCTTCGGCCGCCTCGCGGAGACGGTCATCGCCCGCTCCATTGACGAGCGATCGATCGAGGAGATGACGCGGGAACTGCTGAAGGGCATGCTGAAGCAGTGGCTGGACGAAAACCTTCCCGCGCTGGTCGAAAGGCTGGTGCGGGAGGAGATCCAGCGGGTTGCCCGCAACGCTCGCTGACGGGACTGCCCCGCGGCGGGGGCGGCTTGATTCTGTCAACTAAAGATTGAATCTTCTCCGCGCTTGCACGTTTACGAAACGTAAGGTATAAATGGTTTACCCAAAGACGTGGTGAACCGCATGAACGCCTTCTTCAGCCGCAGTGCTCATGACCGTCAGGCCAACTCGCCGTCCACGGGGGAGTCACCCCGGGTGGATCGGCGGTGTTCACCGCGCGTCAGCGTTCTCAAGAAGGGAAAGCTCATCCTCCCGAACCACTCCTCGGTTCTGGATTGCATGATCCGCGATGTCTCCGGCACGGGTGCCCGGCTTTCCTGTGAGGGCGCCGGCATGGTTCCCAGCGAGTTGCAGTTGATGTTCCATGCGGTTCGCGAGGTGCGACAGGTGGAGGTGGTGTGGCGCAGGCATAACGAGTTCGGCGTGAAGTTTCTTTCGCCTCCCCGGCTGGCGCTGAACCTCCACATCTGAACGCGCGGGCCACACCCGGCGGGACTGGACCGTTGCGAAGGGCGAGCGGCTGGTGTTTAAGGCGCACCACAGTTTCAACCGGTTGCCGGACGCCTCATGCTCGAAAAGACCTTT
>JADCDC010000038.1 GCA_020252385.1 Aestuariivirga sp. | reverse complement strand
GCGGCGTCTCCACCACGGCGGGGCTCCTGATGGTGCCCTACCTCATGTGGGTCTCGGTTGCCGCCTTCCTCAACTACCGCATCGTCGAGATGAACAAGCCGTTCGGGTAAGGGGCGATGGACGAGTTCATCCGCAGCGGCCGCTTCGCCGACGTGATCCTGGTGGCGCTCGCCATCGAATTGGTCATCGTCGGGTTCTATCTGTGGCGCCGGGGCGAGGGTCTGGCGCTGCTCTCATTCGTGGCCTCCTGCCTCGCCGGCGGATCCCTGGTGCTCGCCATGCGGGCAATTCTCAATGAATCGGGATGGCTCTTTGTCGCAATCTATCTGGCCGCGGCACTGCTTGCGCATGTGGCCGACCTCGCATTAAGACTGCTGATTGCAAGGCAGGCCGCGGGCGTGCCTTCGAGAGAACCGTGAATTCGCATGTGAAGATATTTCGGGAGGAAATCCGATGTCCAAGAAACTGATCCTCGCCGCCCTTGCCTCGGCCGTGCTGTTTGCAGGCCCCGCACTGGCCGAGGGCGACGCCGCGAAGGGCGAGAAGGTCTTTGCCAAGTGCAAGGCCTGCCATGAGAACGAGAAGGGCGTGAACAAGGTCGGCCCGACGCTGAAGGGTGTCGTCGGCCGCAAGGCGGCCTCGGTCGAGGGCTACAAGTATTCCGAGGCGATGCTCGCCAAGGGTGCCGAGGGCGTGGTGTGGGACGAGGCGACGCTCGGCGTCTATCTCGTCGATCCCAAGACCTTCGTGCCCAAGACCAAGATGGCCTTCGTTGGCCTCAAGAAGCCCGAGGACGTGGCGGACGTCATCGCCTATCTCAAGGCGCATCCCTGATCACGGACCGCGCGGGCGCCCCATGAGCGACATCGGACGCCGCAAGCGTGACCACATCGACATCGTGCTCTCCGGCGTGGCGCGGCATTCCGCGCCCGCCGGCTTCGATGGCGTGCGCTTCGCGCACAATGCGCTGCCCGAGGTGGACTTCGCCGAGATCGACCTCTCCGTCTCCTTCCTCGGCAAGCGGCTGAGGCTTCCCTTTCTCGCCTCCTCGATGACGGGGGGGCCTGACGTTGCGGCGGGCGTCAACCGCGCCATCGCGGAAGCGGCCGAGGCCCTGGGCTTCGCGATGGGTGTCGGCTCGCAGCGGATCTCGCTCACCACGGCGGAGAGCCACGGGCTCGGCCCCGAACTCCGCAAGCTCGCACCCTCGATCCCGATCTACGGCAATCTTGGCGCGGTGCAGCTCGTCTCCGGCATGGGCGTGGACGAGGCGCGCCGCGCCGTCGACATGCTCGCCGCCGATGCGCTGATCCTGCACCTGAACCCGCTGCAGGAGGCAGTGCAGGAGGGGGGCGACCGCAACTGGACAGGTGTCGAGGCGGCGATCGAGAGGCTGTCACGGTCCCTCTCCGTGCCCATCATCGTGAAGGAGGTGGGAAGCGGCATCTCCGGCCGGGTGGCCAGGCGCCTGGCCTCCTGCGGTGTTGCGGCGATCGACGTCGCGGGGGCCGGCGGCACCAGCTGGGCCGCGGTCGAAGGAAGCCGCGCGGCCGCCGCCGAAGCGCAGTCGCTGGGCGAAATCTTCCGCGACTGGGGCATTCCCACGGCGCTCTGCCTCGCACAGGTGCGCGAGGCCTGCCCGACGATGCCGCTCATCGCCTCGGGCGGCATCCGCCACGGTCTCGACGCCGCGAAGGCGATCCGGCTTGGCGCGAGCCTTGCCGGCCAGGCGGCCTCGCTCCTGGCTCCCGCGCTGAAAGGACCGGACGCGGTGATCGCGCATGTCGAGGGCTTCGCTGCGGCACTCCGCATCGCCTGCTTCGCCACCGGCTCGCGTGATCTTGAGAGCCTCGCCCGCGCGCCGCTGCTGTAAATCAACTGAATCGTCGGAGCGACCCCCACCCCTACCCCTCCCCACAAGGGGGAGGGGAACCAACGATGGACACGTCTCACCTAGGACCCCCTCCCCCCTGTGGGGAGGGGTAGGGGTGGGGGTCGGATGATGCCAGTCGTCAAACGAAAACATCACGCCCCTGCAGCGGGCTCGCCGCGGCGCACCGCGGTTTCCATCATCTTCATGATCGCCGCCGGGAAGGCCATCAGGAAACGGCGGAAATGCTGGTAGTCGAGCGAGAGCATGCACGTTGGCCCCCGGGCGTAGAGGCTGGCGGTGCGGTGCCTGACGAACATGCCGTATTCGCCCACGACGTCGCCACGGCCCATGGTGGCGACCGGCGCTGCGGCACCAGGCGGCACCACGTCGACGATCCCGTCCTCGACCGCGAAGACGCAATCGGCGGCATCGCCGGCACGGCAGATCACCTCGCCCGCGGCATAGCGCACGCGCTGGAACATGGCGGCAAGCAATTCCACGTCGCGCACGCCGATCTGCTCGAACACCGGGCTGTGGCGCAGCAGATCGACCCTGGCGGCAAGCTCACCCTCGGGAATGCGCGCCGCGGCCGCGCTGCAGAAGCGCTCCGAACGCATGCGCTGCTCGCGCCAGCGGCGGTTCTCGGTATAGCGCAGGCCCGGCATGGCGATCCGCCCGCCGCTCGCCTGCGAGGCGGCGCGCAGGCCCGACATGAGGGCGCCCTGCATGGCCGCCCAGTGCATGCGCGCCGTATGCTCGCCCGCGAAATGCAGGCGCCCCGCCACCGGCTCCGCCAGCGCCTCGATATCGGCCGGCGTGGCGCCCGGCGGAACATGGCTGTAGGCGCCGCGCGCGAAGGGATCGCTGTGCCATGAGGTGACGTGGACCTTAACGGGCGGCGGGCTGTCGAGGCCGAACATGCGGTCCAGCACGCCCTTGGCCCAATTTGCGAGGCGCTGCTCCGGCCAGCCCTCCATGTCGCGGCCCTGGGCGCCGCCCATCAGCATCACCAGCACAGGGCGGCGATGCGTTCTCCAGGCATTGATGACGGTGGTCGGCTCAGCCCCGAGATCGGCGGCGAGATTGCCGAAGACATACTGGTCGCGCGGCCAGAACGGCGTGTCGTAGCAGAGGATGACCTTGGTGAGGGCGCCGACGCCGAGACGCCGGATGGCATGCTGCTTGCGCTCCGGCAGGGGCGGATCGAACGCAACGCTGCCGCTCTTGAGCACGCCGAGCGGCAGGGTGACGACGGCCTGCCGCGCGCTGTGCCGCGCCGCGGCGGTGGTGACGGTGACGCCTTCTCCGTCCCAGGCG
>JADCDC010000379.1 GCA_020252385.1 Aestuariivirga sp. | reverse complement strand
CGGGCTCGTCCACGGCGACGGAATCGGGCGTGTAGCCGCGCTCGAGGGCGGCGAGGAACACGAAGGGCTTGAAGGCCGAGCCCGGCTGGCGCTTTGCCTTGGTCACCCGGTTGAACTGGCTCTTGCGATAGGAACTGCCGCCCACCATGGCGAGCACGGCGCCGCCGCCATCCATGATGACGAGCGCACCCTGCTTGACGCCGAGCTTCGCGCCCTCTGCCCGCAGCTTCTTGCGCAGTTCGGCCTCCGCCTGGGACTGGAGAACGGGATCGATGGTGGTTTCGACGACGAGCGACTGGTTGTAGTCCTTGACGAACTCCGGGAGCTGCTCGCTCACCCAGTCGACCACGTAATACTTGGCCGAAACGAGCGGCTGGGACCGCGCCTCCGCCGGCCTGCTGGCGATCTCATCCGCCTCCTCCGCGGTGATGAAGCCCGCCTCGGCCATGCTCTGGAGCACGAGCCTGGCGCGCCCGGCGGCGGCTTCCGGATTGGAGACGGGATTGGTTGCGCTGGGCGCCTTGAGCACGCCCGCAAGGGTGGCCGCCTCGGCGATGGTGAGTTCGGCGGCAGGCTTCTGGTAATAGACCTGCGCCGCCTTCTCGATGCCAGTGGCTCCGGCGCCGAAATAGACCCGGTTCAGATAGAGCTGGAGGATCTCCTCCTTCGAGAAATGCGATTCGAGCCACAGGGCGAGGACCATCTCCTGCAGCTTGCGCTCGATCGTGCGGTCCGGGGTGAGGAACAGGTTCTTGGCCAGCTGCTGGGTGAGCGTCGAGCCACCCTGCACCACGCGGCCCGAACTGTAATTGGCATAGGCCGCGCGCATGAGCCCGATGGGATCGACGCCGAGATGGCTGTGGAAGCGGCGATCCTCGATGGCGATCACCGCATTGGGCACATAGTCAGGCAGCTCCGCAAGGCGGACGGCGTCACCATGGAAGGAGCCCTGCTCCGCCAGCACCGAGCCATCGGACGCCAGGATCATGACGCCCGGCTCGCGTTCGGGAATGCGCAGAAGGCCCTGCCTGTCGAGGCTGAGCCAGATATAGCCGAAGAGTGCGGTGAGACCCATGGCGCCGACGAAGGCGAGGACGAAGGAGAAGCGGACGAGAGCCCAGAACAGCGAGCGCCTGCGCCGCCTCACCGGCGCGCGGCCCGCCGGCGCACTGCCGCCGCGGCCGGCCTTTCCGCCGCCGAACAGCCGCGGTTCAACCTGCTGCCTGTCACGGTTCCGCTTGTTCGAAACGCCCATCGATCTCCGGCTCTCCCGAAACGGGACAGCTAGCAGTCATCGATTTACGCTTCGTTAACTGCCGCGGGCCCGGCGGGCTCATGCTTTCCGCCGAATCATGGTGCAATGATGACTGCCCGCCGGGGCTACATCATGGCGCCGACATGCCAGGGCACATATTCATTGTCGCCATAGCCTAGGTCCTCGGACTTGGTGTGCTGGCCCGAGGCGACCTTCAGCATCATGTCGAAGATCTGCTGGCCCTTCTCCTGGATCGACACGCCGTCGAGAATGTCGCCGCAGTTGATGTCCATGTCGTCGATCATGCGGTGGTAGATGTCGGAGTTGGTGGCAAGCTTGATCGAGGGCACCGGCTTGCAGCCATAGGCGGAGCCGCGCCCGGTGGTGAAGCACAGGAGATTGGCGCCGCCCGCCACCTGGCCCGTCGCCGCCACGGGATCATAGCCCGGCGTGTCCATGAAGACGAAGCCCTTCCCGGTGACGGGCTCGGCATAGCGGTAGACGTGGCGGAGCGTCGTGGTGCCGCCCTTGGCGGCCGCACCCAGAGACTTCTCGAGGATGGTCGTGAGGCCGCCCAGCTTGTTGCCCGGAGAGGGGTTGTTGTTCATCTCCATGTTGTTGCGGCTGGTGTAGTCCTCCCACCACTTGATGATGTCGACGAGCTTCTCGCCCACCTCGCGGCTCGCGGCGCGGCGCGTGAGGAGGTGTTCGGCACCGTAGATCTCCGGCGTTTCGGACAGGATGCCGGTGCCGCCGTGCTTCACCAGGATATCGACCGCGGCACCCAATGCCGGATTGGCGGTGATGCCCGAATAGCCGTCCGACCCGCCGCATTGCAGCGCCACGATGAGCTCCGAGGCATGGCAGGTCTCGCGCTTCACGTTGTTCACATGCGGCAGCATTTCGCGGATCGCCGCGACACCCGCGGCCACGGTCTTCCTCGTTCCGCCCGTCTCCTGGATCGTCATCGTACGGAACAATTCATTCTCGACGACGTTGTAGGCCTCCTTGAAGCGCGGGATCTGGAAGCCCTCGCAGCCCAGCCCCACCATCAGGACGCCGCCCATGTTGGGGTTCGTGGCATAGCCCCAGGCGGTGCGCTTCAGGATGTCGAAGATGGCGCCGCGGTAATCGATGACGCAGCCATTGTCCATCTTGAGGGCGACGATGCCGTCGATGTTGGGATAGGCATCGAGCATGCCGGAGCGCTTGACCTCCTCGGCGATGAAGCCCGCCACGGTGGCCGAGCAGTTCACCGAGGTGAGCACGCCAATGTAGTTGCGCGTGCCGACCTTGCCGTTGGCGCGGCGGATGCCCTGGAAGGTTGCTTGTTGCGCCAGCGGGAGAATGTCCTCGGGCTTCGCGTCCTGGGCGAAGGCGTAGTCGCGGGCGAAGTCATGCATGCCGGTGTTGTGCTCGTGCACCCACTGACCCTTGCCGATGTCCTGCTT
>JADCDC010000378.1 GCA_020252385.1 Aestuariivirga sp. | reverse complement strand
GCGACGGCATCCCCATCATGCTTCCCGACGAGGCGCGCGAGATCAGCCGTGAGTGATCCCTGGCCTGTTGCACTGCGCCTCGCCCCCGATGGCGGCACGCTGCATGTCAGCTTCGATTCCGGCGAGACGCTGGCGCTCGCCGCCGAATATCTCCGCGTCGAGAGCCCGAGTGCGGAGGTGAAGGGCCATGGGCCCGGGCAGGAGCAGCTCGTCTGGGGCAAGCGCAGCGTCAGGATCCTGAAGCTGGAGCCGGTCGGCACCTATGCGGTGCGCATCGTGTTCGATGATGGCCACAGCACCGGCCTTTACACCTGGCCCTATCTGCTGAAGCTGGGGCGCGAGCAGGACGCGATCTGGCAGTCCTATCTCGGCAAGCTTGAGCAAGCCGGGTTGAACCGAGGCTAGACCCTCTCCCCTCGCAGCAGTCTCGGCAGGTCGCCCGAGATTCCCGCCGCTTCCGTGACGAAGACGGACTTGAGCCCGCCCAGCCGGTTCACCGCCATCAGCCCGGCGCGGCGCAGCAGGGTGAGCACCGGATTGGTGTTGGCGAACAGCCGGTTCATGCCGTCCATGGCCGCACCAGTGGCCACCGTGTCGAAGCGGCGCCACTGGGTGTAGCGGTCGAGAACGGCCGCACTTCCGATGTCGAGGCCCAGCCCAGCTGCGTCATGGACGCAGTCGGCCAGGGCCGCCACGTCGCGAAGCCCGAGGTTGAAGCCCAGCCCCGCCAGCGGGTGCAGCACATGGGCCGCGTCCCCCACCAGGGCGAGGCGCGGGCCCGAGAAGGTTTCGGACACATACATGGCGAGCGGGTAGCCATGGCGGCCCGAGATCAGCTTCACCGCACCCAGATGGGTTCCGAAGCGGAGCTTCAACTCGTCCTCGAAGGCTTCGATGGGCAGCGCCAGCATGCGCTGCGCGGCCTCCTTGCGCTCCGACCAGACCAGGGAGGAGCGGTTGCCGGGCAGCGGCAGGATGGCGAAGGGGCCTGACGGCGTGAAATGCTCCTCGGCCCGGCCATTGTGCGGCAGCTCGTGCTCCACCGTGGCGACGAGTCCCATCTGTTCATAGGGCCAGCCCACCAGGCGGATGCCAGCCGCCTCGCGCGCCGGCGAGTTGCGCCCGTCCGCCGCGACGATGAGGGACGCCCGGAGCTGCGTGCCGTCCGCCAGCGTCACCGCGGCAAGGCCGGGGCCGAAGTGATAGCGCTCGACCGCCTGGCCCACCGAAAACCGGATCGAGGGCGAGGCCTGCGCCTCGGCCAGCATAGCGCCATAAAGGTGCCGGTTCTCGATCATGTGGGAGGACGGACCGCCGCGCATGTCGTCCGGGCCGAACTGCAGCAGCACCGGCCGCGCCGCGCCGGGTGTCGCGCTGTCGGTGACGATGATGTCGGTCATCGGCTGCGCCTCATGCGCAACCTGCTGCCAGACCCCCAGCGCCTCGAACATCCGCCGCGCCGCGGAGGTGATGGCGGAGGCGCGGCCGTCGAAGCTGTTGCTGGCAAAGCCGCGGGGGTCCTTGAGGTCGACCACCACGACGTCGAGGGGCCGTTTCACCTGGCGCCCGCCGAGCGCCAGCGCTGCCGCCAGTCCGTTCAGCGCGGCGCCGATGACGATGATGTCGTGAACCTTTGTCATTCCCCCTTTGACCGCGTTTTCCCGGCCGAAAACAGGCGGTGCGGCGTCGCGGGGCCTCTGACCGGAATTAAGGCAACAGAGAAAAACTGCCTAATTTGTGGTCAAACATCTCGTGCATCTACTGGTCGCAGAGTCAATTCCTGCTGAAAGTTCAATGATTTGAAGAGCGAGCGGAGTTGGCATGCTTCTTGTTTTGTAGACCGCAAATTCGAAGGGGTAACGAATGAAATACATAATCGCAGTCATCAAGCCGTTCAAACTCGAGGAGGTCCGGGAAGCACTCGGTGCCTTGGGTGTCCAGGGCATCACGGTCACCGAGGTCAAGGGCCATGGCCGCCAGCGCGGCCATACCGAATTCTATCGCGGTGCCGAATACACCGTGAGCTTCGTCCCCAAGCTGAAGCTCGAGATCGCGGTCGACGAGCACCTTGCCGACAAGGTGATCGAAACCATCCAGCTCGCCGGCCAGACAGGCCAGATCGGCGACGGCAAGATCTTCGTGCTGCCGCTCGAACAGGCCGTGCGCATCCGCACCGGCGAAACCGGCGCAGTGGCGCTCTAACCGGTTTGATACAGAGGAAAACCAGATGAAACCTTCCAGCTTCCTTGGGCGAGCCGCTCTCGGCCTGCCCGCCATCCTCGCCATAGCCGGCATGTTTGCCACGTCCGCGGAAGCCGCGGCGACGGTCAACAAGGGCGACACCACATGGATGCTCACCGCCACCTCCTTCGTGGTGCTGATGACCATCCCCGGCCTCGCGCTGTTCTACGGCGGCCTCGTGCGCTCCAAGAACGTGCTGTCGGTGCTCATGCAGGTCGTGATCATCTTCTCGGTCATCTCGATCCTGTGGGTGATCTACGGCTATTCGCTGGCCTTCACCGGCAATCCGAGTGCGGCCCTCAACCCCTTCATCGGCAGCTTCTCCAAGCTGTTCCTCGCGGGCGTGACACCGGCTTCCGAGATCGGCACCTTCTCCAAGGAAACCAACATTC
>JADCDC010000377.1 GCA_020252385.1 Aestuariivirga sp. | reverse complement strand
CGCCCTGACGCGAATCATCGCCGTCTTCTCGATCCCCAGCTTCATGGCAATGGCATCCGCCGTGCGGAAGCCGATGCCGCGGATGTCGCGCGCCAGGCGGTAGGGATTGTCGGTCATCACCTGGATGGCGTCGGCGCCATAGGTCTTGTAGATCCGCACCGCGCGCGCCGTACCAACGCCATGGCTGTGCAGGAATACCATGATCTCGCGGACCGCCTTCTGCTCGGCCCACGCTGCCGTGATACGTTGAGCCCGTACTATGCCAATTCCATCGATCTCGCGCAGGCGCTCCGGGTTGGCCTCGATGATGTCGAAGACCTGCTCACCGAAGGCCTTCACCATCTTCTTTGCGTAGACCGGTCCTATGCCGCGGATCATACCGGACGAGAGGTACTTTTCGATGCCCTCCGCCGTGGTCGGCGGCGTGGTCTTGAGAAATCGCGCCTTGAACTGCAGCCCATGCGTCCGGTCGTTGAACCACTCACCCGTCGCGGTGATCCATTCTCCCGCCGAAATCGCCGCTGAGTGACCTACCACCGTCACGAGATCCCGGTGCCCGCGCGCCTTGACGCGCAGCACGCAGAAGCCGTTCTCGGCGTTATGGAATGTGACCCGCTCGACGATGCCCGCCAGCACGTCCTGCGGCGCCTGTTAGGCCTGTGCGGCGGCATTGCGGTTCATCGATTTCGCGCCCGCCAGTCCCAGGGCATGTCGAACGAACCGGCCCATATCCCGCGGCGGGCAAGACGCGCTTCGTCTTCCTCGCGAATGTAATCGTTTCCATACTTCCGAAACGCCACCGCCCAGCCCTGCAGGACCATCCAGGCGTTGAGGTTGATCTCGCCCTTGAAGCAGACGGCGATCACACGCTTGTAGCGGTCGCGGCCCTTAGGCTCACAACTCACAACCGAGCGCCCGATCATGTCGGCAAGCGCGAAGGCGGATTTCTGCCCGCAGCGAAATCGTTTGCTGGCGGCGTCCAGGCAAAGCTGGGAACTCTCCGGCGCATCGATTGCATCAAGGCGGATACGTTCGCCGCCGATCTCTATGTTGTCACCATCGATGACGGAGGCGGTGCCCTGTATCGCAGGGGCGCTCTCGGCGCGCACGACAGAGACAAAAAGAGCACTTGCCAGTAAAATGGTCCGATATTTTTGGGCTTGCCATCCGTATCCGCCCTTTGGATCGGTGATAGGTATCAACGGCGGCATCCCTCCAGATCGGATCGAGCGTCAGCAATCGGGCGCGCAGTAGACCCTGTAAAGCGTTTCCAGCATTTCCCGAACTTCTGTACTGGCCAGGCTATAGTAGATCGTCTGGCCGTCGCGGCGGGTTGAGACAAGACGGAGGGCACGCATCTTTCCGAGGTGTTGCGACAAGGCGGTAGGCGTCAGATTCACAATCTCCGCCAGTTCGCCGACCGATTTCTCGCCGCCCAGAAGCGTACACATGACAAGCAGTCGCTTGGGGTTGGCCATGGCGGTGAGCGTAGCAGCGACCTCGTCGGCTTTCGCTTCGAGGGCTTTCAAGGTTTTCTCTGAGAAGTCGATTTTCATGATTGACACTTTAGCACCTTCGAATATACGAAGCAATACAGCTGAAACCCGATGTTGGCATCACTTGTGTCACATAACTGGAGCCTTCTGAAGAATGGTCACTGAATTTACCCCTTACGCCTCGCTGATCGGCGGGGTTCTGATCGGCCTTGGAGCCGTGATTCTGATGGCGCTCAATGGGCGTATCGCTGGCATGACCGCGATGCTGGGAGGCGTGCTGGAACCCAGGAGTCCTGACGCCCCATGGCGGCTGGCCTTTCTCGTGGGGGCGATTCTAGCCCCGGCGATTGCCATGATATTTGGTGCCGAGTTCAGCTTTTCATCGCCCACAACGGGCGCTCTGTTGGTGCTTGGCGGTGTGATCGTGGGCGTCGGAGTCACCTACGGATCTGGCTGCACGTCGGGGCATGGTGTTTGTGGCATGGCCCGCCTCTCGCCGCGTTCCATTGTCGCGACCCTTACATTCATGGTCACCACCTTCGCCACTGTAACCCTGATCCGCCACGGCTTTGGAGGCTGAACGCATGAACCGCATCCTTTCCGCCCTTGGCGCAGGTCTCGTCTTCGGGCTTGGCATCGCGATCTCCGGCATGGGCAACCCTGCCAAGGTTCTCAATTTCTTTGACGTCTTGGGAACTTGGGACCCCAGCCTGATCTTCGTGATGGGTGGGGCGCTGATAACCACTGCCATCGGCTATCGCGTCATCTTTGGAGCAAGATCCGCTCCCATGTTTGACTCGAAATTCCATGTGCCCACCAGCAAGACGATCGATGCGAAGCTCGTTGGTGGCTCTGCCCTGTTCGGCGTGGGCTGGGGCATTTCCGGCTTCTGTCCCGGTGGCGCGATCCCCGCGCTTGGTTTTGCCCCTTGGCCTACCGCCTTGTTCCTGATTTCGATGGGCGGCGGCATCCTGCTGGCCCGCTGGCTGCAAGCCTTGCCTAGCAGCAAAACCGCCTGACACCTTCAAGGAGGATATCAACATGGCGACCATTGCCCCGATCCCCCATACCGTCGATCTGTCGCTCAAGCCTGAAGTGGCGGCCTTCTTTGACGCGCCCACGAATACCGTGACCTATGTGGTGCGCGACCCCGCCAGCACCGCCTGTGCCGTCATCGACAGCGTGATGGACATCGACTATGCGGCAGGCCGCATTACCTATACGTCGGCTGATCAGGTCATCGACTTCATAAAGTCCCATGGACTGACACTGGAATGGCTGATCGAGACGCATGTTCATGCAGACCACCTGTCGGCAGCCCCCTACATCCAGGGCAAGCTTGGCGGCAAGATTGGCATCGGTGAGAACATCACCATCGTGCAGGAAACTTTTGGCAAGGTGTTCAACGAGGGCACTGAGTTCCAGCGCGACGGCAGCCAGTTCGACCGCCTGTTCAAGGATGGGGATACCTACAAGATTGGCGGAATGACTGCCTTTGCCATCCATACGCCAGGCCATACGCCCGCCTGCATGACCCATGTCATGGGCGATACAGCCTTTGTCGGCGATACCCTCTTCATGCCCGACGGCGGCTCGGCGCGTGCCGATTTTCCGGGTGGCAATGCCCGCACGCTTTACCGCTCGATCAAGCGGGTGCTGTCCATGCCGGCCGAGACGCGGCTCTTCATGTGTCACGACTACGGGCCCAACGGACGCGATATCCGCTGGGAAACAACGGTGGCGGAGCAGCGCGCGCACAACATCCATGCCAATGACGGTGTGAGCGAGGATGAATTCGTCCGTGTCCGCGAGGCACGCGATGCCACGCTGGCTATGCCAAAGCTCATCATTCCGTCACTGCAGGTGAATATGCGCGCGGGTGAACTGCCACCCCCGGACGAAAGCGGAAAGCGCTTCCTGAAAGTGCCGATCAACGGGCTCTAGGCCTTTGAGTCGGTTTCTCCCGTACAGCACTTCGGGAACCTCTCCCTAAAGCTGCAACACCAAGAGTACGCTCTGAGAGGAGCCTTGTTCATGAACCTCAAACCGATCACGCCCATTCTGTCAGTCTCGGAGCAGATCCAGCCACAAGAAGTAGCTGCTCTGGCAGCGGCGGGCTTCAAGGCGATCATTTGCAACAGGCCCGATGGCGAGGGAGCGGATCAACCCTCCTTTCCCGAAATTGAGGCGGCGGCGCGGGCCTCCGGGATGCAGGCAGCCTATTTGCCGGTTGTATCAGGCAAGGTGGACGAAGCGGACGCGCAGGCCTTCGGATTGCTGATGGACAGGTTGCCAAAGCCAATTCTGGCGTATTGCCGTACAGGCACACGCTCGGCCACGCTGTGGTCACTGTCTGAAGCTGCGCGGGGCCGGCCTTTGGCAGAGATCATCTCGGCAACCAAGGTTGCAGGCTATGACATGGCGGGCGTCATGCGCGCATTGCCAATGTCGGGCACGAAAACTTAGGTCCATGCAATTGAGATCCCTGAAGTCGTTCCTGCCCATTCTTGATTGGGCACCGGCATACACGAAAACCGAAGCGCAGAGCGATCTGGTCGCAGCTCTGATCGTCACGATCATGCTTGTTCCGCAGAGCTTGGCCTATGCGATGCTGGCAGGCCTGCCGCCGCAGGTGGGACTCTATGCATCCATCCTGCCGCTGATCGCCTATGCGATTTTCGGTACAAGCCGGGCGCTGGCGGTCGGGCCGGTCGCGGTGGTATCGTTGATGACGGCAGCGGCCGTGGGGCAGATAGCGGCGCCAGGCAGCGCCGAGTATTTGACGGCCGCCATAACCCTGGCCTTCCTGTCGGGCCTTATTCTGGTGGCGATGTCGGTCTTGCGCCTGGGGTTCATGGCGAATTTCCTGAGCCATCCCGTGATCTCCGGCTTCATCACTGCATCGGGACTCCTGATCGCCATCAGCCAGTTGAAGCATATCCTTGGAATCAAGGCGGACGGGGATACGCTGCCACATCTCCTGGGCGGGATTTACGACGGCATCAGTGGACTCAACCCTTATACTCTCACGATCGGGGTGGCCGCGACCGGCTTCCTCTTCTGGACACGCAAGCAACTCAAGCCGCTTCTGCTCGGGCGCGGGTTACGGCCTCGGATCGCTGATCTGATCGCCAAAGGTGGGCCGGTCGTTGCGATTGTACTTTCGATCCTCGCCGTCGTGGGTTTCGGCTTGGTGGACAAGGGCGTCAAGATCGTCGGTGAAATCCCTGCCGG
>JADCDC010000376.1 GCA_020252385.1 Aestuariivirga sp. | reverse complement strand
GGACGCGGCGCCTTCATCCATGTGGGCGTCATCGTGGGCACGATGATGGCGGCCAATGTCTTCATGGTCATCATCCCCAACCAGCGGAAGATCACGGCGGCACTTCTCAGGGGCGAGACGCCGGACCCGGCGCTGGGCGCCATCGGCAAGCAGCGTTCGCTGCACAACACCTACCTGACGCTCCCCGTGCTGCTGATGATGATCAGCAACCATTTCTCGATGCTCACCAACGCGCCCAATGCCTGGCTGCTCGTGGGCCTCGTCTTCGTGGGTGGTGCCGCACTCAGGCACTTCCTGGTGCGCCACGAGGTGGGCGACCCGCTCTCGAAAATCGCCTGGACATTGCCCGTCATCTTCCTCGCACTGGCGCTCGCCTGGTGGCTGTCGGCGCAGCCTGTCCTCTCGCTCGACTGGGCCAACCTGCTGATCCGCTGGGCGCACATGATCGCGGGCATCGCCTGGATCGGCACGTCCTTCTATTTCGTGGCGCTGGACTTCTCGCTCCGCAAGGCCGCGAACATGCCTTCGGGCGTCGCCGGCGAGGCGTGGGAGGTGCATGGCGGCGGCTTCTACCATGTGCGCAAGTATCTGACCGCGCCCGAAACCCTGCCGAAGGACCTGATCTGGTTCAAATGGGAGGCCTATCTCACCTGGGTCACGGGCTTCCTGCTGCTCGTCGTGCTCTACTACCTCCAGGCCGAGACCTACCTGATCGATCCCAATGTGCGGAGCTTGAGCCCCTGGCAGGCGATCGCCATCTCGATTGTGAGCCTCGCCCTCGGCTGGCTTCTCTATACGGCACTCTGCCGCTCGGCGATCGGGCGCAACACAGGCGTTCTCGCGCTTGCGCTGTTCGTCATGCTGCTGGCCTTCTCCTATGCCTACACGCAGCTGTTCTCCGGGCGCGGGGCCTTCATCCACATCGGCGCGCTGATCGGCACCATCATGGCGGCCAATGTCTTCATGGTGATCATCCCCAACCAGCGCAAGATCACGGCGGCGCTGCTGAAGGGCGAAAGGCCGGACCCGGCGTTCGGCGCCACCGGCAAGCAGCGCTCGCTGCACAACACCTACCTCACGCTCCCCGTGCTCGCCATGATGGTCTCGAACCATTTCCCGATGCTGACGGACCACGCCCATGCCTGGGTGCTGGCCGGGCTCATCATCCTGGGCGGGGGCTTCGCGCGGCATTTTCTGGTGCGCACGGAAGTGGGCGACAAGCACGAAACCGTCGCATGGACCCTGCCGCTCATCGGCACTGCGCTGGCCATGGCGCTGATCCTGACCGAGCCGCAGAAGCTCCTCCTCTTCCAGGGCGAGGTGACGGATCAGGAGGCGCTCGCCATCGTTCAGGCACGCTGCGCCACCTGCCATGCCGCCAACCCCACCGATGCCACGATCAAGGTGGCGCCAAAGGGCGTACACCTCGAAACGCTCGATGACCTCAGGCGCTATGCCGCGCAGATCGATGTGCAGGCGGTCAAGAACAAGGCCATGCCGCTCGCCAACCGCACGGGCATGCTGGATGAGGAGCGCGCCAAGCTCGGCACATGGATCAGCAAGCAATGATGACCGTCGGCGATGTGAATGCGATGAGCCCCAAGGCCTTTCTCGAGGCCTTCGGCGACGTGGCCGAGCATTCGCCCTGGGTGGCGCGCGAGGCCTCGAGCTTCCGCCCCTTCGCCAACCGGGACGAGATGGCGCTCCACTTCGAACGCGCGCTGAGGGGCGCCAACCGCGACGCGCAGCTCGCCCTGATCCGTGCTCATCCCGATCTTGCGACCAGGGCGAAGCTCACCGAGGATTCCTCGAAGGAGCAGGCGGGTGCTGGCCTCACCTCCCTCACGCCGGAGGAGTTCGCGCGGTTCACCGATCTCAACACGCGTTACCGCGAGCGCTTCGGCTTTCCCTTCATCTTCGCCGTCAGGGGAGCGACCAAGCACATGATCCTCGACAGCTTTGCGGAACGTGTGAACAGCACGCGGGAACAGGAATTCGAGACGGCACTCCGGCAGGTCTGCCGCATCTTCCGCTTCCGCATAGAGGACAGGGTGTCAGCATGACGCGCATCATCAAGGGCCAGACGCTGAGCTTCACCGCGGAAGGCACCGCGTTGCACGAGCAAAAGGGTGCCGTGGTGGTGGGCGATGACGGCACCATCCTGTGGTCCGGCCCGCAGCCCATGCTGCCCCATGGCTTCCGGCAGGCTGAGGTTGACGATCATGGCGCGATGATCGTCATGCCCGGCTTCATCGACGCGCATATCCACTTCCCGCAATACCGCATGCTCGCCGCGCCGGGAAAGGACCTGCTCGACTGGCTCACCCGCTTCACCTTTCCGGAAGAGAGCCGCTATGCCGATGCGGCCTATGCCGCTTCCGCCGCGGAGGTCTTCGTCGACCGCCTGTTCCAGCACGGCACCACGGCGGCGCTGGCCTTCTGTTCCGCCCACAAGACCTGTGCTGACGCGCTGTTCGCCGCCGCCCACCGGCATGGCATGGCGCTCATCACGGGGAAGTCCATGATGGACCGCCACGCCATCCCCGCCGTACAGGACACTGTCGAGTCGAGCGTGCGCGACACGGAGGACCTGCACAGCACATGGCATGGCAAGGGACGGCTCCGGCACGCCGTCACCCCACGCTTCGCCGTCACCTCCAGCGAGGCGCAACTCACCGCCGCTGGCGAGTTGTTCCGTCACCTGCCGGGCGCGCTGATGCAGACGCATCTCTCCGAGAGCCACGGCGAGATCGCTCTGGTCGCCAAGCTGTTCCCCGATGCGAAGGACTATACCGACGTCTACGACCGCTTCGGCCTGCTGGGCGAGCGCAGCCTCTTCGCCCACGGCATCCACCTGTCGGAGCGCGAGTGTGCAAGGCTCTCGGAGGCGGGTGCGACGATCGTGCACTGCCCCACCTCCAACACCTTCCTGGGCTCCGGCCTCATGTCCATGCCGCATCTCAGGAAGGAGACGCGCCCCGTGTCGATCGGCATCGCCACGGATGTCGGCGGCGGCACGAGCTATTCGATGCTCGCAACACTCGGCGAGGCATACAAGGTGCAGATACTTGGCGGATACAAGCCCACCGACGTGGAGCTCTTAGCCATGGCCACACGCGGCAATGCGGAGCGGCTTCGCATCGATCATGAGACGGGCGCCATCGAGGTCGGGAAATTCGCTGATCTCGTGGTGCTCGATCCACACGCCACGCCGGTGCTCGCCAGTCGGCAAGAGCTGTCATCGTCTCTTGAGGACGTGCTGTTCTCGCTGATGATCCTCGGCGATGACCGCGCGGTCAGCGCCACCTATGTGGCGGGCCGCAAGGTGCATGAGCGCGCCGGCTGAAGCGTTCTTACCCCCGT
>JADCDC010000375.1 GCA_020252385.1 Aestuariivirga sp. | reverse complement strand
GGCGCTGGCCAGGGCCCCCGTCGTTCCGGTCATGGTGATCGAGAATGTGGAGGACGCTGTTCCGCTGGCCCGCGCGCTGGTGAAGGGCGGGCTTCCCGTTCTCGAGATCACGCTGCGCACGGCGAAGGCCGTGGACTGCATCCGCGCCATCATCGCCGAGGTCGAAGGGGCGATCGTCGGCTCCGGCACGGTGCTGACGCCCGAGCAGCTGCGCGAGAGCGAGAAGCTTGGCTGCAAGTTCGCCGTCTCGCCCGGCTCGACCGGGAGGCTGCTGGGTGCCGCCGAGGACCAGGAGATCGCGCTGCTGCCCGGCGGTGTGACCGCATCCGAATGCATGGCGCTGCTCGAGTGGGGCTACGCCATCCAGAAGTTCTTTCCGGCCGAACCGGCGGGCGGCACGGCCTATCTCTCCTCGCTCGCCTCGCCCCTGCCGCAGATCCGCTTCTGCCCGACGGGCGGCATCACGCCCGAGACGGCACCTTCCTACCTGAAGCTTCCGAACGTCATCACCGTTGGCGGATCATGGATGGCGCCGAAGAAGCTGATCGCGGCTAAGGACTGGGCGGGGATCGAAAGGCTGGCCTCCGAGGCCGCGCAGCTTAAGGGCTGAGGGCGCGGCGGTCAGCCGCTGCCCTTGATCCTGTCCCAGAAGTCGACACGGTTGTTGGTGCGCGGGAACTCCTCGGCGGGCACCTCGCGGCCAAGGAAGCGGCACAGCGGCTCCCACCCCTGGCGCGCCTCGAACACCAGCAGGCGATCGGCGGGAATGCCGGCCTTCACCGCATCGACATGGGCGTTGTAGGCGGCGATCAGCTCCTCGCGGGTGGTCTTGCCGGTGAAGCCCGCCTTGCCGAGCACGACGGCCGCCATGGCCATGAAGGGCTGCATGTGGGGCGGCGCGTGATCGGCACCCTGCATCAGCTTGTTGATGGTCTCGGAGAAGCTCTCATACCAGCTCTCCGGGCTGCGATAGGAGAGGATGACCTTGGCGCTGGGGAACTTGGCCGCCAGTTCCTTCCAAAAGGACGCGGTGGGCCAGTCCACGGCGGACTTGAAGCCACGATAGAGCTCGTCCCACTGCGGCGTGCCGACTGCCGCCTGGTGCCACAGCGGGATCTGGCGCGCCCCGTCCTTCAGCACCTCTTCCATATGGTGGGTGGGGCCGAGGCCCAGGCGCTCGAGCGCCAGCTTCAGCGAATAGGTTCCGGTGCGGCCCACGCCTGCGCCGATGACGTCGATGGACATGCTGTTCCCCCTGAGAGCGCTCAAAGAAGGCGAAGGCTAGCAGCCGGGTCTGCTACCTGCCACGCACCCCGGCGCGACTAGCGCAGTCGTTTGTTCTCGATGTCCGGCGCCTGCGGGAAGCGCGACTGGAGATCCCGGTCCGTGACGCTCATGTGGTTGCGCGTATACTGCTCGGAGGCATCGCGCAGCGGCTGGAAGTCCCAGGGGAAGTGGTTGCCGCGCTTCAGCGCCTCGAACAGCACGTGGCGGGCCTGCTGGCTTTCGAGCACTTGCGCATGGATGCGGGGGATGTCGAACTTCGCCTCGACCTCGGCCCGGAAAGATGCCGCAAGCGGGTGAGCCTTCGCGAGGTTCCGCAGTTCCTGCGGATCTTCATCGAGATTGAACAGCTGGTCAGGATCGGGCGGCGAGTGGATGAACTTCCACGGGCCCCGGCGCAGCATGTACATCGGCGCGATGGCGCCCTCCGCCAAATATTCACCCCAGGCAGTTCCCGCCTCGTCCTCGATCCCGCCGATGAGCAGCGGGTAGAGCGAGCGCCCGTCGACCGGCCGCGCGAGGGTAACGGCCCCGCCATTGCCGATGGCCGTGAGCGTGGGCGCGATGTCTGCGAGTGTGACCGGCTCCTTCACGCGGCGCGCCGCGAAGCGTTTCGGGTTCCACACCAGGAAGGGCACATGCGCGGAGGGCTCCAGATAGGACATCTTGTACCAGAGGCCGCGCTCGCCCAGGAAATCGCCATGGTCGGAGGTGAAGACGATCACGGTATCTTCGAGCCGGCCCGTCGCCTCGAGCGCGGCGATCATCTGGCCGATCAGATCATCGACATAGGAGATGTTGGCGTAATAGCCGTGGCGCGCGGCGCGGAGGTCCTGCTCCGTCACCGTGTAGTCGTCCATGGCGGAGACGTCGTAGAGGCGCTGGCTGTGCGGGTCGAGTGCGTCGCGGCTCATGCGCGGCACGGCGGGAAGGTCGATGTCCTCATCCCGGTAGAGGTCCCAGAACCTCTTTCGCGCCGCATAGGGGTCATGCGGATGGGTGAAGGACGCCATCAGGCAGAAGGGCGTATCCGGCGTGAAGCGCACATAGTCATAGATCTTCCGGATGGCGAGGAAGGCCACCTCATCGTCGAACTCGAGCTGGTTGGTGATCTCGGCGATGCCAGGCTGCAAGACCGAGGTCATGTTGTGGTACCACCAGTCGATGCGCTCCTGCCGGAGGCGCCAGTCCGGCGTCCAGCCGAAGTCGGCCGGGTAGATGTCGGTGGTGAGCCGCTCCTCAAGACCGTGCAGCTGGTCAGGCCCCACGAAATGCATCTTGCCGGACAGGCAGGTCTTGTAGCCGGCGAGCCTGAGGTAATGCGCGAAAGTGGGGATCGCCGATGGAAACTCCGCCGCATTGTCATAGACGCCGGTGCGCGAGGGGAGGAGGCCGTTCATCACCGTCGCCCGGGCGGGGGCGCAGAGCGGGCTGGTCGAATATGCATTCTCGAACACCACGCCTTCCGCCGCGAGCCGCGAGAGATGAGGGGTGCGGACCAGCGGATGGCCGTGGAAGGGGAGATAGCGCTGGGCCAGCTGATCGGCCATGACGAAGAGGATATTGGGTTTTGCATCGGTCATGGCGGCCCCTATATCTTCAAGACCGCACCATGAAAACCGTTCTTCTGGTCCTCATCCGCTTCTATCAGCTGACATTGTCGGCCCTGATCGGCCGCCGCTGCCGCTATCTGCCGACCTGTTCCGAATATG